>CAMBPB010000017.1 GCA_945869465.1 Prosthecobacter debontii | reverse complement strand
GAGGGGAGCCATCCTGCGGCTTCACGACGCGGAAGTTTTCGAGACCCTCAACGCCGGCTTCCACCACCACAGCGCCAAACCCCACGCCGCCTTGCGCCTCCTCAAAACACCCCCGCCACAAATCAATTAACCAGACAACCGCCCTGGGGGCGCTGCATTTTACCTGGCGTTTTCCGCGGCCAAGGGACTTGGGGCTGGAAGTTTTTTGCGGCTCTTGCAGGATGCGGTCACCATGAGCATCTCCCCCGGCGACTACGAAAAACTCGGCCAATTTTATCTCGGCCGCGAGTATGATTGCGAGCACAAGCAAGTCACCGGCGATCTGGTGCTTTACGACTCCAAAGATCTGGTCACCCATGGCGTGGTTCTGGGCATGACCGGCTCCGGGAAAACCGGGCTTTGCCTCGCGCTGCTGGAGGAGGCGGCGATGGACAACATCCCGGCCATCGTGATCGATCCCAAGGGCGACATCTCTAACCTGCTGCTGATGTTTCCCGATCTGGACGCGCAGAGCTTCCGCCCATGGATCAACGAAGACGACGCGGCCAAAAAAGCCATCACGCCCGACGCACACGCGGAGAAAACCGCGGCCCTGTGGAAATCCGGCCTCGCCGAGTGGGGCCAATCGCCCGAGCGCATTACGCAACTCCGCGACAAGGTGGACATCAACATCTTCACCCCGGGCAGCAAGGCGGGCATCCCGGTTTCGATTCTCAGCTCGCTGGAGGCACCGCCCTTCGAAATCATGGATGACAGCGAATTGTTAGGCGAGCGGATCGAGAGCACGGTCTCGTCGCTGCTGTCGCTGGTGGGTGTGGATGCGGATCCGATCCAAAGCCCGGAGGCGGTGCTGCTCTCGACGATTTTCCAACACACCTGGGCCGCCGGCCAGAACATCACCTTGGAAACCTTGGTGCGCCATATCCAGAAACCCGCGTTCGACAAGGTGGGCATCATCGATCTCGAATCGTTCCTGCCGGAAAAATCCCGGCAAAACCTCGCGCTGAAGTTTAACAATCTGCTAGCCTCGCCCGGCTTCTCGTCATGGCTGGAAGGTCCGCCGCTGGACATCGCAAAGATGCTCCACACGCCCGCCGGAAAACCGCGGATTTCGATTTTCTCCATCGCCCATCTCGGGGACACCGAGCGCATGGTTTTCGTCAGCCTGCTGCTCAACCAGATGCTTGGCTGGATGCGCTCCCAGAACGGCACCACCTCGCTGCGCGCGCTGCTCTACATGGATGAGATCTACGGCTACCTGCCGCCCACGGCGAATCCTCCCTCGAAGAAGCCGATGATGACGATCCTGAAACAAGGCCGTGCCTTCGGACTCGGTTGTTTGTTAGCCACGCAGAATCCGGTGGACCTCGATTACAAGGCGCTCTCCAACATCGGCACCTGGTTCCTCGGCCGCCTGCAAACCGAACGCGACAAACTCCGCGTGCTCGACGGGCTGGAAGGTGCCGCCGGATCGCAGAACGCCAGGTTCGACCGCGCCTCGATGGAACGCCTGATCTCCGGCCTCGGCAACCGGATTTTCCTGATGAACAACGTGCATGAGGACGGGCCGGTGTTGTTCCACGTGCGCTGGGTGATGAGTTATCTAACGGGCCCGCTCACCCGCAGCCAGATCAAGAAGCTGATGGATCCCAAGCGTGCGGAGTTCGGAGCCGCCACGAAAACGCCGGATGCGGACTCCAATCCGATGGCCATGCCCGGCATGGCCGCGCGCGCGGCAGCTGCGGCGAGACCCGCGGTGGGCGCCGGGGTAAGGGAAATCTTCGTCGCACCCGCAGGCAGCGGCGAGGACATCACCTATCAGCCGCACCTGCTGCGTGCCGGCACCGTGCATTTTTCTTGCCCCAAAGCGGGCGTCGATGGCAGCCGCAGCGTGCGCCTGGTCAATCCGATCCATGACCATGGCATCGATTGGGAAAAAACCGTGCCACCGCCAGCCAAAGTGACGGAAAGCGACTGCGAGCCGGTCGCGGGCGCGGGATTTGCCGGGTTGCCCGGGTTTGCGATGAACGCGGCGAACTACAAACAAGTGGAGAAGGATTTCTCCGAGTTTTTGTACCGCAACCAACGCGCCGACGTGTTCACCTGCCCCGCGCTCAAGGCGTGGTCCAAACTTGGCGAAAGCGACGGTGACTTCCGCGCCCGGCTCGCCCACGAGGCCCGCGAGGCTCGTGACGCGGCCATCGACAAACTCCGCGCCGCCAGCGCGAAGAAAGTCGAAACCCTCGAAGCAAGACTCCGCAACGCCGAGGGACAACTCGCCAAACAGAAGGCCGAGTCGAACGCGGCAAAAATGCAGGCGGGTGTCTCGTTGCTCGGCGGCATTCTCGGCGGCTTGTTCGGCCGCAAAATCGGAATCGGCTCTCTCACCCGCGGTTCGTCCGCCATCGGCAAGGCGACCACCGCCTACAAGCAGCATCAGGACGTCGCCACCGCCGATGCCAAAATCGCCGGCATCATCGGGGAAATCGCAACGATCCGTGCGGAACTTGAAGCCGCAGTTTCCAAAATCACCAGCTCCTACGATCCCGCCGCGCTGGCGCTGGAAACCGAATCCCTCAAACCGGCGAAATCCGACGTGAAGATCGATTCCATCGCCCTGCTCTGGCTGCCCTGTGACGCCCGGGGTGAGCGGGCGTGGTGACCCTGAGAAATCCGCTTGCCCTCCGCCGCCGGACGCGGCAGATTGCCGCTCACCAAGGCGGCTTGGCGGAATTGGTAGACGCGCTCGACTCAAAATCGAGTTCTAACGAGTGTGGGTTCGAGTCCCACAGCCGCTACTTCCCGTATTCCGCGCGGCGGCCGGTTTTTTCCTGAAACACACGGCATGGACCATCCCCGCATCATCGGAATCATAGCAGGCAGCGGAGTCTATCCGGAAACATTCATTGCCGCGGCGCGGCGGCACTCGCCCGGGGTGAAGCTGGTGGTGGCGGCTTTCCACGGTGAAACCACACCCGAACTGGCCGCTCAGGTGGACGCCATCGAGTGGTTCCGGGTCGCCCAGTTGGGCAGGATGATCCGGTTTTTCCGCGGCGAGGGCGTGACCGAAGCGGTGATGATGGGGCAGATTTCACCCAAGAAATTGTTCGATATGCGCCCGGATTTGCGGGTGTTGATGATCCTCGCCCGGGTTCGGGAACGCAATGCGGAGACTCTCTTCGGTGCGATCGCGGATGAACTGGCCAAGGACGGCATCACGGTGCTTCCGGCCACCACGTTTCTCGACGACCATCTTCCCGGCAAGGGGCATGTCTGCGGGCCGGCGTTCAAGAAACGCCAACTCACCGATGCGGACTTCGGCTTCCGGATCGCCAAACAAACGAGCGCCCTGGACATCGGCCAGAGCGTGGTCGTCCGCCACGGCACGGTGCTGGCGGCGGAGGCCTTTGAGGGCACCAACGCCTGCATCAAACGCGGCGGCGAACTCGGCCATGGCAAGGAGGTGCTGCTGGTGAAAGTCTCCAAACCCAACCAGGATTTCCGCTTCGATGTGCCCGTCATCGGTCCTCAAACCATCGAAACCTGCGCCGCCGCCGGAGTTTCCGGCATCGCGATCGAAGCTGGAAAAACGCTGCTGCTCGAAAAATCATTGATCGTCGGGCTCTGTGAGCGCCACAAGATCGGAATCCACGCGGTGTAGCGGCGCGAAGTCGGCGGCACTGAGCCATGCCGAAAGGTAGCGACCGTTCTCCGCAACGGGCTAGGGCGCATGAGGCCCGAGTGACACCGCGAATGACTGGATTACGAGATGTTCCTTCTCCAGGCATTCACGATCCATGCAGGCGGACCGCCCGGAGGATCGCTCCCCGCCTTGCTGGATCAGAATGTCTGAAGTTGTCGCGGGAAACCCCCGCGGTCAGCGCCGAGCATACCGAAACCCCGGAAACGCCCTGACCAAGCGCCGCATCTCCAGTTTCATCAAGGTTCCGCTCACCACATGGGCGGGCAGGCCGCAGCGCTCGATGATGCGGTCCACCGGCGATTCGTCGCTGGTCACCGCGGCGAATACGGCGGCCTCGTCCTCCGGTAGTGCGGGGATTTCCGCAGCCGGTTCCAAGGCGCTGGCCTTGCGGGCGAAGGGCAATTCGCCCAGATCGTCGAGAATGTGGCTGGCATCGGCGACGAGCGTGGCCCCATCCCGGATGAGTTGGTTGCAACCGGCGGAGGTGGGTTTGTCGATCGGGCCGGGCACGGCGAAGACCGGCTTGCCATATTCGGTGGCCAGATTCGCGGTGATCAGGGCACCGGACCACGCCGGGCACTCCACGACTAACAAAGCACGCGACCACGCGGCGACGATCCGGTTGCGCATGGGAAAGGTCTGCTTGTCCGGCGCGGTGTTCAGCGGGAACTCGGAAACCACCGCGCCGAATCCGGCCGCGATTTTTTCCGCGAGGCCGAGGTTTTCCGGTGGATAGAGTTTGCCGAGGCCCGAGCCGATCACCGCGATGGTGCGGCCGCTCGCGGCAATGGCGGCTTCGTGCGCGGCGGTGTCGATTCCCCGCGCGAGGCCGGAGATGATCGTGAAGCCGGACTGGGCGAGCTGATAGGAAAGCTTTTTGGTGGTCTGCGTGCCGTAATGCGTCGCCCGCCGCGAGCCCACAATGCCGATGGCATGGCGGTCGCGCGCCTCGATTTCCCCCCAGACATAGAGCAGCAACGGCGGATCGTAGGCATCGCGAAGCGGGCTCGGGTAGCCGTCGTCGTCCTGGGTCACGATGGTGATGCCGCGCTCCGCGGCTTCGCGGATTTCCGCCGCGGGATCGGCGTGGTCCTGCCAGGCATGGAGGATTTTCGCGGTTTCCTCGCCGATGCTGTCCACCCGCATCAAGCGGTCGGGCGGCGCGCCGAGCACGGCCGCCGGATTGCCGAATGCCTCCAACAGCCGCCGCACCCGGACAGGGCCGATCTTGGGCAGCATGTTGAACGCGACGAGGGCTTCGAGTGAGGTCATCGGCAGATAGATTGCCGGACCAATCGCGCGACGTCAAAGACGGATTGAGTTGATCCGCGTCATTGGGAATACAGGTTCCCCAGACCGTGAAGCGGCAGGATTCAGCCCCTTTTCTTGGCGAAATACCGCTCGAACAGGCGGTCCGTTGCAGTTGGGTGAAAATGGTCAGCTGCAGCCACCGCATAGTCGCGTTGCACCACCGCATTCGAACATCGCCCTTCCAGTAGGATTCCACGCCAGGCGTTGGCGTTGGCGTCGAGCAGGGTGTCGAAGGTGACGTGCTGCGACCTTGCGGATGTCCTTATCGATGGCGGGGAGCGGGCGGGGTGGTTGGTAGCGATTTTGGCGGTTTCGCAGAGATTTGCTGCGGATTCGGAGCGCCGTGTTCTGCCACGCGCAGCAGCGCCTCGTCCCAGTCTTTCCAAACGGGGTCGAGGTGTTGCGAGCGGAGCATGGCCGCGACTTCCGCGGCGGAGCGGGTGTCGTTGATCTGGAATTGCTCGGTGGCTTTTTCGCAGCCGGACTTTTGTTCCAGTTCGACGCGGCGGCCCTTGACGGTGAGATGCAGGTCGTCGCCGCCAGCACCGGTGTAGCCGCCGGGTTCGGTGCGGACGCCGGCAGACATGTGGGTCACGCCCAGCGTGGCGATCGCATCCCGCAGCGGCGCGGGCTCGCGGGTGGAAACGACGATGCCGACCTGCGGAAACAGAATGCGGAAGATCGCGATGAGCCTAACAAACGATCTGTCCGGCAGAAACCGCGCGGGGTCCGGCTTATACTCGTAGTTTCCGGCATACGGCCGCATGCGTGGGAAGGCGATGGTGAGCTGGGCCTTCCAGCAATGTTTGTAGAGATACTCGAGATGAGCGCAGAGCGCCATCGCCTCGGATTTCCAATCGGCCAAGCCGAACAAGGCGCCGATGCCGATGCGGCGGAAGCCGCCGGCGTAAGCGCGTTCCGGGCAATCGAGCCGCCAGTCGAAGTTTTTTTTCGGGCCGGCGGTGTGCAGTGTCTGATAGACGGCGCGATCGTAGGTTTCCTGATAGACAACGAGTCCCTCCGCGCCGTGATGCACGATTTCCGCGTATTGCTCGTCTTCCATCGGGCCGACTTCGATGGCGAGGGTGGGGATGAATGGCTTGAGGATGTCCAGACAATCCTGGAGATAACCCTCGGAGACGAATTTCGGGTGTTCGCCGGCGACGAGCAGGAGGTTGCGGAAACCGAGGGCGTGCAGGTGCTTCGCCTCACGCGCCACCTGATCGACGGTGAGGGTGCTGCGCAGGATGCCTGCGTCGCGCGAGAATCCGCAATACGAGCAGTTGTTGACGCATTCGTTGGAGACATAGAGCGGGGCGAAGAGCCGCATCGTCCTGCCGAAATGGCGGCGGGTCGTCTGCTGGCTCAGGCGGGCGAGATTTTCCACCGGGCCGCCGGTTTCATCGGCAAGCAGCCGCTCGAAACGCCGCATCAGGGGAGTGGGGCGCGTCAGGAGCTCGGGAAAAATATCGGCAAATGCCATGGCGGCGCAACATGCCGCGTCGCGGCCCGGACGTCAAAGGCGCATTGTCCCGCACTGCAGCGGCGCCTTAATGAGCGCCGCCGCGCAGGATTAGCCCGATGGCGGGATCTGATCACCCGCCCATGCCGGACACCGCGATGTGGAAAGTGTCCTCGTCGGCGTCGTTGCTGGTAACGCGGAGCTCACTGTGAAGGCGCGGAAATCCCGGGGTAGTCTGACTACCCCGGGTTCCTTCTTCCCGCTTCAATGAAAGGGGATGAGGGTGATTGAGTTAGGGGGCGGGCCTAGGGCGGCGATCTTCCGGAGGTGGAGCGCTCTCGCCGAGAGCGCAGTCAATGAGGAGTGAAAGCTTGATGCCAAGGGACGTTGGAAGGGCCAGGCTTGGGCGATTCTTTCTCATCCCATTGGCATGCGCTCCCGGCGGTGGCGCGCCACCTTTGGAGGTGTCGGGTGCTTCGTCGGCCTGCCGGGGCGGATCCTTGCGCGGCGTAAATCCCAACTTGACTACAAACGTGACTACAGCGATGCTCCGCCATGGTCGTGACCAAGGGAAAGCTGAAAGCCAGAATGCTGGAGTATTTCCGCGAGGTGGAACGCACCGGCGAGCCGCTGATCGTCACCGACCGCGGGCGCGAGGTACTCGAAGTGAGGCCGCTCGGCCCGAAGAAGGTCACTGCGGCGGAGGTTCTGGACTGGTATCGATCCGGGTCGGGCTCCGGGATCAACCCGGATGAAGACGCGCTGATGAAACCCTTGCCCGAGGAGGACTGGGAGGTTTTACGGAACGACGACCGCAATCCATGGTAATCGATTCCCATGTGCTGTTGTGGTGGTTTGCGGGTGCTGAAGCGCTCTCCGCAAACGCCCGCCACGCATTGTCCGGAATCGGTGGTTCTGGAGCGGAGTTCATCGTTTCTTCGGTCACGTTTTGGGAGTTCCGGCTGAAGGAAATCCGTGGGCTGCTGGTTCCAAAAAGACCGGTCCGGGAATGGCCGGAGGTTCTGCGAAGGATCGGGAACATCCGCTTGGAGGACGTCGATCCGGAGATTTGGCTGTTGTCCGCCGAACTGGATTGGGACCACCGCGACCCCGCCGACCGGATCATCGCCGCCACCGCCCTCATTCACGGCGTGCCGGTGCTGACCAAGGATCGTGTGTTTCATAAGAAGGGTTGCCCGGTGAAAGCGGTGTGGTGAAGGGGGATCCGGGAAATAAGATCAATCAGGCTTTACCAAGAGCTCGGTCGCTAACAACCTCAGTCTTCTGATGGCATTACGCAAATGCGGTTGACCACCATTCCCCTCATGTAGCGGCACGATGGTATGCCAGTAGCAGGTCAGCATGATCCAACCCGACAAAACACAAAATGAACGCTATCACCAAGCATCTGCACGCAGCCTTGATTTTTTGTGCCTTTGTCTGTTGCGCTTGCGCGGCCGATACATTCCGGGCGGGAGTTGCCACGACGGACGTATCGCCAATCGACTTCCCCCGCATCATCGCGGGGGGATTTCTTGAAGGAAGAGCCGACCAGCTCGCCGACCGCTTGTATGTGCGCAGCTTTGTGTTCGATGATGGGAAGACGAAGATCGCCTTCGCCATTGTGGACACCTGCATGATGACGCAATCCTTGATTGATCAAGCCAAGGAACTGGCGAGCAAGCAGTGCGGCATTCCGGTGAATCGCATGATGGTGTCGGCGACGCACACGCATTCTGCACCGGCGGCGATGAGCTGCCTTGGCACGCGGCTCGACAAGGACTATGCGGCGTTTCTCATGCCGAAGATCGCCGAGAGCATTGTTGCCGCTGAAAAAAACCTGCAGCCCGCACGCATCGGCTGGGCCTCGATGGATGATTGGGAACACACTCATAACCGACGCTGGATCCGCAAGGCGGGAGCGGAAATCGAGGATCCTTTTGGCGAAAGGAACGGACGCGCGCACATGCATCCCGGTCACCTCAGCAAGGATGTCATCGGACCGAGCGGTCCCGTCGATCCGCAGATTTCAGTCATTTCGATTCAAACGAAGGAGGGCAAGCCGCTTGGCGTGCTGGCGAATTATTCGCAGCATTATTTCGGAGCCGGCCCCGTTTCTGCGGATTACTACGGCGCGTATTGCCGCCACATCGCGCGCAAGCTTGGTGTCTCCGGTGATGGCAACGGCCCCTTCGTTTGTGCGATGTCGCAAGGCACGAGTGGTGATCTGATGTGGATGGATTACGGATCAGCGGCAAGGGGATTCTCGATGGATGGCTACGCGGAGGTGGTGGCGGCGAACACGATGAAGGCGCTGCGCAACGTTGAGTATCACGATGTCGCGCCACTTGGCATCGTCGAGAAGGTCCTGCCGCTCGCATACCGCGTGCCTGACGAAAAGCGCCTGGCCTGGGCACGTCCGATCGCGGCGCAGATTCAAAACGAACTGCCGAATAGCATCAGTCAAGTGTATGCCCGCGAGGCGGTCATTTTGCACGAACGGCAGACGACATCGCTGAAGTTGCAGGCCATCCGCATCGGTGATCTCACGATCAGCACGCTGCCGAACGAAGTGTATGCGATTACGGGTTTGAAGTTGAAGGCGCAGTCGCCGTTGGGGTCTCATTTCCACATCGAACTCGCCAATGGATCCGAGGGTTATATTCCGCCACCGGAACAACACGCGTTTGGCGGCTACACCACCTGGCCAGCGCGCACCGCGGGACTCGAGCCGCAGGCCGAGCCTAAGGAAGTTGAGACGCTGCTCGGCGCGCTGGAAGAAGTGACCGGAAAGAAACGCCGACCCATGGAATCGCAGTATGGGCCGTTCGCAAAAGCCGTGCTCGCTGCCAAGCCGTTGGCATACTGGCGTCTGGATGAAGCCGAGGGCCGCATCGCTGGGAATGCAGTGACTGGTGGTGTTTCTGCAAACGTCTTTGATCGGGCCGCTTGGTATTTGCCGGGAGTCGGCAGTGGGACAGGCTACGGTGCTGGCGAGGCGTTGAAGCCGTCCGCATTTTCAGGTGACAAACAAATCAACCGTTCGCTGCATCTCGCGGGAGGACGGATCGAGGCGGAACCGAAACTCACGGACCACGCCTCGATCGCGCTTTGGCTATGGCTCGGTCATCAAAGCGGAGCGAGCGAGCGCAGTGGGAATGTCATCGAGGGACTGGGCGCAAAACTGGTCGCGCACCAGTCCGCCGATCATCGCCTGCGACTCGCGCTCGGCGATGCGCAAACGAAAGACGGGCCGCGCGCGGATGACTGGCACTTTGTCGTGCTCGTGCGCGAGGGAGCGAAGCTGCGTGTGCATCTCGACGGCGCGGTGGATCCCGCATTGGAAGGGGTGGCGGGCGAAATAGCAGCAAAGCTTACCTTCGGCAATGGACTCGAAGGCAAGTTGGATGAAATCTCTCTTTTTGATCGGGCGCTGTCTCCGGACGAGATCGCGGGATTTTGGAAGATCAGCGGCATACCGGAGGAAATCGCAAGGGTCGATGCGGACCGGAATCGCACCCTCGACAATCACCGAATGAACGCGAAGGCCCCGAAGTTCGCGGCCAAATACATGGATGCGATCAAGGCGTTGAAACCCGCGGTCTTCTGGTCATTGCAGGAAAAGGAAAGCGACCAGGCGCTGGAAGGTGCCATCACCATGCGTCCGGAATCGTTCGCGGAATTCACGTCGGGACGGCTGCGGTCGCAACATGCCAAGCTTGGCACCGCCTATACCGTTTCGCTCTGGTTCAACAACCAGCAGGCGAATGATGCGAATCCGGTGACGGCCTATCTTTTCTCGCGCGGTCAAGAGGGCGAAAAGACCGCGCCGGGCGATCACCTCGGCATTGGCGGCACGTTCAATTCCGAGATGACCGGACGGCTGTTTTTCTTCAATGGCAACGTGAAGGAACAGAACCTGACTGGCGAGATCATCATTCCGCCCGGGACTTGGAATCACGTCGTGTTCATTCGCGATGGCAAACGCATCAAGGCATTTCTGAACGGCGCGGAGCATCCGGAGTTCAGCGGCGAAGTGGATGACACGACTGCGGGAATGCCGGATTTTTTCCTCGGCGCCCGCAACGACAATTTCGCGCCCTTGCGTGGATTCATGGCGCAGTTCACGTTGTTTGATCGGGCGTTGAGCGACGCCGAAGCGCTCACTCTTCATGCCGCGTCCGGGCAACCCAAGGGCACGCCAAAAACCTCCGAGGTTCCCGTGCCGAAGTCGATGCAAGACAGCCTGCCGTTATCGCCACAGGAGTCGCTGAAAAAAATCCATGTTGCCAAAGGTTATGAAGTGGAGCTCGTCGCCGCAGAACCGTTGGTGCTCGATCCTGTCGCTTTCGACTGGGATGAGCGCGGACGACTGTGGGTCGTCGAAATGGCGGACTATCCGCTCGGCATAGATGGCAAGGGCAAGCCGGGTGGCCGCGTGCGGGTCCTTGAAGACACCACGGGCGACGGGCGTTACGACAAGTCCACCCTCTTTGCGGAGGGGTTGAATTTTCCTAACGGAATTCTTTGCTGGCGTGGCGGGTGTCTCGTCACTGCGGCACCGGACATTTTGTTTCTCAAGGACACCAAAGGCACCGGCAAGGCGGACGTGCAGCAGAAGCTCCTCAGCGGTTTTCTCCAAGGAAACCAGCAACTCCGCGTGAACGGCCTGCGCTGGGGGCTCGACGGTTGGGTGTATTGCGCGAACGGCGGACATCATGTGGATTATGGCAAGGACATCGCCATCACTTCCGAGCTGACGGGTGAGAAAATCGCGCTTGGTAGCCGCGACTTTCGCTTCAAGCCGGACACGGGTGAATTTGATCCGCTCAGCGGGCCATCGCAGTTCGGTCGCAATCGCGATGCATGGGGCCATTGGTTCGGCGTGCAGAACAGCTTTCCGATCTGGCATTATGTTTTGGAAGACCGCTACCTGCGGCGTAATCCATACGTCGCGCCGCCAAGCCCGCGCAATGTTCTAACCGGCAGCAATCCCGTAGTCTATGCATTGAGCGGTTCACAGAAACGCTATCATTCCTTCTCCGACGCCGGTCACTACACCTCCGCTTGTGCGGTCGCTCCGTATTTAGATACGCAGCTCTTTGGCGAAAGCAACGTGATGCACTCTTTCACCTGCGAGCCTGTTTCCAATCTCGTGCAGCATTTTTTCGTGGAGGACCAGGGTGTGAGCTTCAAAGTGCGCCGCGCCGAAAGTGATGACCAACCGGAGTTCTTTGCAAGCGAGGATCGTTGGTGCCGACCCGTAATGACTCGCACTGGTCCGGACGGAGCACTGTGGATCGCGGACATGTATCGTTACATGATCGAGCACCCGGAATGGCTTCCGCAGGATGGCAAAAACGACTTCCAGCCATTCTACCGCGAAGGAGACGACAAGGGTCGAATCTACCGCATCTATCCGCAGGGCAAACGCCCCGCGCCGATCAAACGTCTCGACACGATGAGCGCGAACGCGCTTGTCGCACTGCTCGAAAGTCCGAATGGCTGGCTTCGGGATCGCGCGCAGATGCTTCTGCAATCGAAAGCGGATCGCGCAATCGTTCCTGCGCTGGAAAAGATGGTGACGACCAGCGGGCAACCGCTTGCACGCGCCCATGCGCTTTCTGTGTTGGAGAATCTGAACGCATTGAAGAACGAAACGCTCGTCGCGGCACTGCACGATGGAGCGACCGGTGTCCGCGAACATGCGCTGCGGCTCGCGGAAAAGCACAGTGACGATGCTGTCGTTGATGCTGCTGCGAAACTCGCCGATGATCCGGATGCCAAAGTCCGGTTGCAACTCGCGCTCTCACTTGGCGAGTGGAAGCAACGCGTCGCGGGAGAGGCCTTGGTCAAACTCGCGGGCCGTGATCACGACGATCCGATGATTCGAGGCGCGCTCGTCAGTTCGCTGCTGCCACACATGGCCGTGGCCGCAACGAAGCTGCAAAGCGAGCCCACGCTCATGGACGTGGTGCTGCGTGTCGCGCTTGCGGAGAAAAACGATTCCATCATTCTCGATGTGGCTAGCTCCATCATCAGCGACGCGGCGAAGATGGATGAAAAGCCCCTGCGAACCTTTCAGACGCTACTCCATTTGTTGGCCGCAAATGGCATTTCTCTAGAGAGGCTCACCGCGCAACACGCTGCCGAAATCAAATGGAAGAATGTGGCCGACAAGAAGGCGAAACTGATCGCGGATTTGAGGACCATCGCGAATGACCCCAACAGTCCGGCATCCAAGCGGGCGATGGTTTCCTCCGTGCTGCTAGGGGATTCGATGGAGGAAGCAGCGGCGGTCGCCATGCTTGGTAAACTGATCGGCTCCAAGGAGGGGGTGGAATCGTTTGCGGAACTTGTTTCATCGCTCGCGCAGTCGAATGACGCGCGTGTGCCGGATTTTTTCATGCAGGATTGGGACACGCGCACACCGGCGCAGCGCCTGCTTTTGTTAGATGCATTGATGAGTCGCGAAACATGGGCTGTAGGACTTCTCGGGCAGGTGAAGTCTGGAAAAATCAGTGCATCCGGTATTGATGCGCAGCGACAGGCGAGATTGTTGAAGCATCCTTCCGAAAATGTCCGTCAGCTCGCAGCCGCGGCATTCGCCAGTGCGGCAACTGCCTCGCGCGCGAAGGTGGTGGAGGCATTCCAGTCCGCGCTCACGCTCAAAGGAGACCCTGCCGCAGGCAAGGCCGTCTTCGCCACCGCGTGCGCCGCCTGCCACCAACTCGAAGGTGTCGGACATGTGCTTGGCCCGGATTTGCGCTCGGTTGTCGGCCACGAACCGTCGAAGCTCCTCAGTTCCATTCTCGACCCCAGCGCTAATATCGAACCCGGCTTCACCGCGTATTTTTGTGAGCTGAAAAATGGCGAGCAACTCTACGGCATCATCACTGGCGAAGCCGGCGAAAGCATCACCTTCAAATTCGCTGATGCGACCGTGCGAAACATTCTTCGCCGGGACATCGCAAAGTTGCAAAGTTCGAAGACCTCCTTTATGCCGGATGGACTTGAGGCGCTGTTCACCCAGCAGTCGCTCGCCAATCTGATTGCCTATTTGAAAGAAGCCAAAGTTAAATAAAAATCGTTTGCAATTCACCACAAGCGAGGCAATCCCTGTGAAGTCGCTTTTTTTGAAAGCGAAGTGAACGGCACAAAACAAATACATATTATTTGCAAATATTCTTCACCTCATTGGCGCTGGTTGGGATAATACACTCAACTCAGTTAATGGGCGGACCAACCGCCTTTTTCCCGCCCTCCGGTCTTCGCCGCCTGCTTCGCTGAAGCTACGAAGGCCAAGAAGGCTTCGACAGGCAGGCCGGTCCTCTCATGAGCTTTATCAGCGGTCTTCATCCCAAAAGCAAATTCCTCGCATTTAAAATGTCGGTTTCTCCGGACGGTGGGTGCACTGTTTTTTGGGGATGATCAGGCAGATCAGGGGTTCGCCGTCTTATCAAAAAGACTGCTGGCGCAGACTCTGGATTCGCGGTCGAACGAAAAACCCGCCGACCTTGGTGGGACGGCGGGTTTTGTTGAGACGGGTCGCGGCGTCCGGTGATGGGCGTTACTTGGCGGCGCGGAGGGCTTCTTCCTTGGCCTTGACGATAACGTCGGCGGAGACGTTTTTCGGACATGGGGCGTAGTGGCTGAACTCCATGGAGAACTGGCCACGGCCGGAGGTCATGGTGCGAAGGTCGCTGAGGTCGCCGCCAAGGGTGCTGCGATGGCTGCGGTGTCAGTCGCAAACTGCACATTTTCAAAAAACAAGCGGATCTCAAGTTAAAGACCTGAATCGTTTCGGAAACTGCTCAATACAACTTTACAAGTTCATGCGCGAGAAGCGCAATCTGCGGAAAATTCCTCACTGCTTGCAAGCGGCAGAAGATCAAGCACATACCCACGCATCCAAACGCGGGCGTGGCGGTAACTATGCGTTCGATCTTGCCCTGACCGGGGGACTTGGGCTGCGTAGCATTTCAAAGACAAAGATTTTCACTACTCAAATGCATACAATTAGTGGCCAACTTCTGGTTGCAGGTTTGATTTTTTGTTCCTGCGACAGCAACCCTCAGGTGCCGGTTCGTATCCAATCCACCCGGGGAAACGACGACCGTCTGGCACGCCGGGCTTGGGACTGTTCCCAAGCTAAACTTCACAGGGCGGATTCAGCCCTTGCATCCTCGCCCAGAATGACCCGGAGTATCCTGCAAACGTATTTCGGAGACGACTCCCCCCGCGTGCGGGAACAGGTCACCCGGGTGGTTCGCCAGATGAAAACCAAATCCGTCCGCAGTTGCTACACCCTCCGAATCGACGAAGACGCCAACATGCCGGAGCGGCTTCAGCGCAATCTGATCGGACAAAGCAGTGGAGTCGCCGGTTACGCGAGGAAGACAGGCCCTCCCGTGATCATCATCAACCGTCGATTTCTTCGCGGCAACCCCAACGGAATTCCATCCGTTTTACTCCACGAACTAAGCCATCATGCGGCACAAACCGATGACATCGGATATTATCGGGGAGGAAATTACAAAATGGGCTCAAGCGATGTCCAACTCGACGAAACCCAACTCCTCAGCAACGCCGATACCTATTCCGAATTCATCGACCAGTTCTAGCAATCAGATCCCTACTTCAAGATCCCATATTGTAGCGGCCCCGCGTTCCAGCCCTGGTGATTGGTCGTCAACACCAGGCCCAAGTCGGATGCCAGCCCCGAGGCACCTGAAGTGTTCACGTAGGTGCGGTCGAAATTCTGATGCCCGGTGGCGTAGGGAAATCCGGGAGCTACCGGATCAAGCCGTGACCACAGTCCGGTATTGATCGGGATGGCACCCGGTCCGCCACCCGGCCCGCCGTTGTTGGTGCGGTATTGTCCGGCATCGTAGCCTTTCACATCGTTGGAAAACGGCTGATAGCCGTCCTGCGCCTCGAAACCGCCCAGATACGCCTGGCTGGTGCCGGCGAGTAATGATGTTAGAGACGAGACAGCAGCAAGCACTTCTCGGCAATTTGCGGTTGGAGGCTGGCTTGCGGAGGGGAGTCGTCAACCAGCCCGGCACAGGATCAAGCCAATGGCGCGTTGTAGCGGCGGTCTGCGACCGTCGACGCGAGTGAGCACGTGCCTTGGCGCTCCTCTTGGGCATCGACTGCAGCATCCTTCACCAGCTTTCATTCTGGGACGGCCATCCGGACGCTTCAGAACTGGGAGCAGGGACGCAGGGAACCCGAAGGTCCGGCCAAGGCCTTGTTGCGCGTCGTCGAGCGCAATCCGCAGGCGGTTTTGAGTGCGCTTCATGAGTGAGGTGAAACCAGAACAAACGGATCACGCAATGAAGAAGATTGAGAACCGATCACGAGCTTCGATGCGGGCGACTTCAGCACCCGCACCGCCGCCGCCAACGGCACCCGCGGATTCACCAATGATCTAACCGTCGGCGCCGTCTCGCTGGCCGTGTTGGATGGCAACAAACTCAACCTAGTTTATCAAGGACTCAGCGCCGTCCCGGAACCCACCAGCCATCTGGCGCTCAGCGCGCTGGGTTCCGCCGGCCAGCTAACCCGCCGCCGCAGCGAGCGGGTGAAGTGACGCTGTGGCTGTGGCAACTTTTGGCGGCGAGGGAGGAGGGCTCGACCCAAGTCACGCCTGTTGCGCGGGGAACCACCCAAATGAAAAGCCGCTCGCAGCTACCTTGGGAACGTGAACCGAGTCTCGTGTGCGCCTCGGCGGAGCGGTTGAAGGAGCGGCTCCGCGAAGGGGGGCTGAGCCGAGTTGGTGGGTAATTTCCGCCCTTTCGCGCGCGATATCCCAAAATCATGCAAGATTTGCACGACTTCGTGACGATTCCTGGAGTTTTTCGTTGCGAGAAGCAACCGACCTCAACGTCATAAGAACACAGAGAGGTTCTTGCAGGATTCCCTCGATAACGTCAGACCGCTTCGAGTGATTCTAACTAAAAATCATCCCAGGCGCCCCTCAATCAAAACCCTGATCTCCATATCCATTTCCGAGTCTCAAGTCATCATGAAACAGCTCCCAGCCACCTGCCCGCCTCCGGGTTTTCTCGAACGCCTCGGCAGCACCCTCCGCTCCCGTTTTGAGGGGAATTCCCGTGTTGCCTGGCTGGCACTAGCCCTCATGCTGACCCCGAGGGCGGGATTCGCGGCCGATGTGAGCGTTTCGAACGCGAATGATTCCGGAGCCGGTTCCCTGCGGCAGGCGATCATCGATGTCCCGGCAGCCGGCAGCATTGATTTCAGCCCTGGCGTGGGTGGGCAAACAATTAACCTGACCAGCGAGCTCGTTCTGAGCAAGGGAGTTACCATCGACGCCAGCGGGCTCGTCGGTGGCATGACCGTCAGCGGCGGCGGCTCGGTGCGGATCATCCGGATCACTGCTGCGGGAAATCTGACCCTGCGCAGCCTTGCCTTGACCGGCGGTAAACGCATCGGCGCGGCAGACAACGGATTCGGCGGAGCGATTTTCAATGACGGCACTGCGACTATCGAGCGTTGCACCTTCACCGGGAACTCGGCGCTCAACTACGGCGGCGGGATCCACAATGCCCAGAACGCCACCATGGCAGTGAACGGCTGCACGTTCACTGAAAACTTCGTGGGTCTCTATGGCGGCGCGATTTCCAACTCCAGCGTCTTGACGGTGAACGGCTCAACCTTCGACCGCAACACGTCGAATTTCCAAGGCGGCGGTATTTACAGTGACTTTTCGAGCACGCTGACGGTCACGAACTCCACTTTCTCCGGAAACAGCGCGGTCTTCTACGGCGGGGCGATGTTCAACGGCAGCCCGCGGATGACCCTGAGCAGCTCGACTCTCGCCGGGAACCGCGCAGACCGCATCGGCGGCGGCATTTACAACGACTTCTTCGGCACGCCGAGTTCCAGCATCCAGAGCTCCATCGTCACCCAGAACACCGCGCCGGAAGGTGAGAACATTTTCGGACCCTGGACTGGCGCCAACAACCTCACCAGTGGCGATCCGAAGCTCTCGCCACTTGGAAATTTCGGCGGCCCGACCAAGACCATGCCGCCACTGCCGGACTCGCCCGCGCTCGATGCAGGTGGCACGACGACCCTGCTCACCGACCAGCGCGGCCAACCCCGCGTGCTTCGCGCGGCGCTGGACATCGGCGCTTACGAAAGCCCGGTTTCGGATTACAATCGGACCGGCGCCACCATCTATAGCCGCGTCACTCCGGGCGATCAGGTAGGCGTTTTTGAAATTTCCACTGATCCGGATTTTCTGCCGATCGTGAGCACCTTGGCCGGGACCGGCACGGCGGGATTTGAGGACGGCGCACGGCTTTCCGCCAAGCTCGGCTACCCTTCCGGCGTCGCTCAGGATACGCTTGGAAACACCTTTTTTGCGGACACGGGGAATCACCGGATCCGCATGATCGGCTTGGACGGGAACCTCGTGACCATCGCGGGAACCGGCTTTTACGGCCTCGCAAACGGCCCTGGCCCGGTGGCGGCGTTTGCGTTTCCCTCGGCGCTGGCGGTCGGTCCGGATGGCAATGTTTACGTCGCGGACACCTACAACCACCGCATTTGTAAATTAAGCCGCCCGGCGATTCCTGGCGGTGTGTGGACCGTCACAAACCTCGCCGGCACCGGCATCGCCGGCTTCATCGAAGGAGCCGGATCGGTCGCCCGTTTCAGTTTTCCCTACGGCCTGACGCTGGATGCGAGCGGAAATGTTTTCGTCGCAGACTCGAACAACCACCGCATCCGCAAGGTCACCCCGGTCGGCGCAGTCAGCACCTACGCTGGATCCGGCACCGCTGGCTTCCTGGATTCCGCCACTGCCAGCGGCGCACGGTTCGACACTCCGCAAGGTGTGGTCATTTCCGACGGAAATCTCTACGTGGCGGACACCTTCAACGACCGCATCCGCAAGGTGACGGCGGTGGGCTCGACCTCTGGAGCCGTGAGCACTTTCGCCGGCTCGACCCAGGGAACGATGGATGGCAACGGCACTTCGGCGCAATTCGACACGCCTTCCGGCATCGCCGCCGATGGCGCGGGCTCGCTCTACATCGCCGATGAGCAGAACCACCAGATCCGTAGCATCGACTCACTCGGCGGCGTGACGACGGTCGCCGGCACCGGCAGCCAAGGCCTCATCAATGGAAAATCCAACATCGCCCAATTCCGCGCGCCGACCGGCGTGGTCGTCGGGATCGATGGAAATCTCTTCGTCGCGGACGCCGAGAACCACCTGATTCGGCGCATTGCCATCAAGCCGCTGAGCGTGCCTTCCACGGCGTTCACGGATACGTATGGCATTCAGGTTAAAAACATTCTGGATGTGAACGCACTCGGTCTCGATGCCGGAGTGACCTATTATTTCCGTTGGAAATCCACGACCACCGGCATCACGCAGACGCTGGGGCAGAGCTTCTATTTGTATGATTTCCCGACCGTGGTGACTGCCGCTGCCACGAGTTTGGCCCCGGCCTCGGCGGTGATGAATGCAGACGTCGATCCTAAGAACTCGCGCACCACCGTTTCGTTCGAATTTTCTACCGACCCCGGCCTGCTGAAGCCGTACGAGGTGAAGACGCTCGCCGGTTCCGGTGTGGCGGGCTTCGGCGACGCGAACGGCATCGCCGCCCAATTTTCCAGTCCCTCCGGAGTCGTCACCAACGCTGCGGGTGAGGTTTTTGTGGCAGATCGCCTGAACCACCGGATCCGGAAAATCACCCCGGCAGGCGTGGTCACCACCTTCGCCGGCTCCGGCGTGGGTGGCTTCGAGGACGGCACCGGCACTGCGGCGAAGTTTGAACGACCCACCGGTCTCGCCATCGATCCCGGGGGAAATCTCTACGTCGCCGACGAGCAGAGCCACGTCATCCGGATGATTACCCCGGCTGGAGCCGTGAGCACTTTCGCCGGTTCCGGCATCGCCGGATTTGCCGAAGGCGCGGCCGCTTCCGCGAAATTCCTTTACCCCACCGGCGTCGCCGTGGCCACCGATGGAACGATCTATGTCGCGGATTCCGGTAACCAGCGCATCCGCAAAATCACCGGCGGCGTCGTTTCGACCCTCGCCGGCACCGGCGTCGCGGGATCGACCGATGGTGCGGTGGAAATCGCCCAGTTTTCCTCGCCGCAGGGCGTCGCCATCGACACCAGCGGCGGCGTGGTCGTGGCAGACACCGGGAGCCACTGCATCCGCGTGATTTCCGCGGGAAATGTCACCACCCTCGCCGGCACCGGCGCGGAAGGATTTGTCGATGGCCTCGGCGCTGCCGCCCAGTTCGCCTCACCCCGCAGCGTCGCAGTGGACAGCTCCGGAGTGGTTTTTGTGACGGATTCCGGAAATCACCGCATCCGAAAAATTGCGCCGGATGGCGAGGTGAGCACGCTCGCGGGTTCAGGAATCGCCGGTCAGGTGAACTCGCCAGCGGTCGGGCTATTTCCCGTGACCGCCTGCCAGTTCGACCTTCCGCAGGGGATTTTCGCCGACTCCTCGGGAGCCTTGTTCGTTACGCAGGAAGGACTGCTGCGCAAAATCGTTCGCAGCGCCGCCCTGCCGACCGTGATTCTCAACCCTGATGCCGAGGGCACCGGAGTGCGGGCCCTGTTCGCAGCCGTCAACCAACCACTGCTCTACGGCGCCACCTATTATTTTCAAGCGCGCGGCACCAGCTACCGCGACTCGCTCACCGGTGGCATCCTCAGTTTCGTCACGCCACGGGCGGATATTTCGGTCTTCGCCGGAGCCAGCACCAGCGCCCCGGTCCTCACGCATTTGCAGAGTGCCGTCGTCGATTTCGGCAATACGCCGACCGGCCAACCGTTCACCCGTTCATTCTCGATATCCAATCCCGGCACCTGGCCGCTCACAATCAGCTCGGTGGATCTACCTGCTGGATTCCAGCTCACTGGCGGCACCGGCGTGATCGCACCGCTCGGCTCGGCCACGTTCCAGATCACGGTTTCGGCGGTCACGGCTGGAAATTACAGCGGCAACGTCGTGATCTCTAACGACGCCCCGGAAAAAACGGTGTTCACATTCCCGGTCGCCGGCGTGGTGCTCGATCCACCGGTTCTCACCACTCTGCCTGCCACCAACGTGGAAACCGGCACCGCGACGTTCAACGCGACCGTCAACCCGCGTGACAGCGCCACCACCGTTTGGTTCGAGTGGTCACAGGATGCGGAATTCGACGGCGTTTCGGTTAGCACTCTGGCCGGATCGACTTCCGGCTATCAGGAAGGCAGCGGCACAGCGGCGAAATTCAGCCAACCTTCCGGCATCGTCACCGACGCGGCTGGAAACACCTACATCGCGGACAAGCAAAACCACCGCATCCGCAAGATCGCCGCGGACGGCAGCACCAGCAACTTCGCTGGAACAGGCGTGGCAGGCTTCGCCGACGGAGCGAATGATATCGCGCAATTCGACCAGCCGGTCGGTCTCGCGATCAATGCCAGCGGCGTCATTTTTGTCGCGGATTCCAGCAACCACCGCATCCGCGCGATCGACTCGTCCGGAGTCGTTAGCACCTATTCGGGCCTCGGCACCGTGGGCTTTACGGACGGCATCGCCACCGCCACCCGCTTCAGTAACCCGGCCGGGTTGGCGATTGATAACTTCGGCGTGCTTTATGTCGCGGATTCCGGTAACCACCGCATCCGCAAGGTCGCGCTGGACGGCTCGGCGACCGCTCTCGCAGGCACCGGCGTGGCAGGCTCCACCAATGGCGCGGCGGCGACCTTCAATAGCCCGTTAGGGATCGCCTTGGATTCGGCCGGTTTCGTCTATCTGACGGAAACGGGCAGCCAGGCGGTGCGCAAGATCGCTCCGGACGGTTTCACCAGTGTCTTCGCCGGTGATGTTTCAAACTCCGGCTTCGTTGATGCGACCGGAACCTCCGCCCGTTTCTCCGATCCAGCCGGACTCGCCGTGGGCGTGGGCGGCGTGCTCTACGTCGCGGACAAGGGAAATCACCGCATCCGCAGGATCAGCGCAGCGGGAGTGGTGAATACGCTCGCCGGATCCGGCACTTCGGGAACGTTGGATGGGTTCGGGGAGGTCGCCCAGTTTTTCAGCCCGATCTCACTCGGCACCACGGCGGGCGGCGCAGTGACCGTCGGGGAGTCCGGCGGCTCGGCCGTTCGGAAAATCACTTCACTGCAGGTTCTGTTGGGAGCAGCGTCCGGTCTGACCGGCACCAGCGACCTGGCCGTCGACCTGGTCGTCACCGGGCTTCCCGCAAGCGGGCCCTATTATTTCCGCTCCATCGCGACCAACGGCGGCGGCACCACTATCGGATCCATCATCGCCAACAATCTTCAGGCATCCTCGGGCTATCCGGCCTGGCAGGTCGCCAAATTCGGACCTGACGCCTCGAACCCGGTCATCGCGGGAGCCACCGCCTGTCCGTCCGGCGACGGCATGTCCAACCTCCTGAAATACGCCTTCGGCCTCGACCCGCATGGCGCCTCGGCGGCGTGCGCGGCGCACATGGAGCTCAGCGGCGGAATTCTAACGATCAACTACACCAAGGTCCTCGCCGCGACTGATCTGGTTTACGCCGTCGAGTGGTCCTCGGATCTCGCGACCTGGAATACGGCGGGTATCACCGATCAGGTTGTTAGCAGCGACGCCACCAACCAACAGATCCTCGCCACCGCACCCGCCCAGGCCAGGTTCCTGCGGGTTCACATCACCTTGCAGTAATCATGTCACAGCCTCTCATTTCCATGAAATCCCCAGCTTCTCCCATCTTCTGCCTGGTCCTGAGCATCGTCGCGGGATTAATGACATTGGCGGCTCCGGCCGATGCTCAGAGCGTCGGCCAGACGCTCACGCTTTCCCCCGGATGGAATGCCGTTTGGCTGGAAGTCGAGCCGGTGGATGCCAACGGCCTGGCGAAGGCCCCCGGGGATGTTTTTACCAATCCGTCCGTTCTATCCGTCGCCAGCCCCAAGCCTCTATCAGGGCTGTCGGAGTTCTTCGCCAGCGAGCCCGGAGCCATCACCACCTTCAACCAAGACGAATGGCAGCAGTGGAAACGCAGCGACCCGGCCGGCCTGAACAACCTGTCCCTGATCAACGGCAACCGCCCCTATCTGATCCAGGTCGCCGCCGGTTCGCCGGTGGTCCTTTCACTGACCGGCAAGGCCAGCTTTTATCGGCCTAACTGGACGCCGGACCGTTACAATCTGATTGGTTTCGGCCTGCAGGGCACGCCCACCTTTGACGCGTTTTTCGGCCCGTCCGGCACCAAGCATCCGGTCGGTAAAATCTTCACCCTGAACGCCTCCACCGGGAACTGGGATAAAGTCACCAGCAGCACTCCGATGGTTTCCGGGCAGGCCTACTGGGTCTTCTGCTCCGGCCAGTCCAACTACATGGGCCCCGTCTCCGTGGACTTCGATCTCGCAGCCATCGGAAAACTGGATTTCGCCGGTCCGCTTGACGCCGTGACCGTCGGAACCGGGGTCGATGCCTTGGAACTGGACCTCGAGGAAATCGTTTTCAGCAACACCGGAACCGCCGCCACCACACCGGAGCTGGACCTGATCACACCGGACTCCGGCGCGGGCGGTCTATCACTCTATGTCGTGAATCCCGCCGCCAGCACCTTGGGCTATGGCCGGGGAAACCAGGTGGATTCCGCACCCGGTGCCGGTGCCAGCGCCGCTCTCGGAAAGACCGTTGCTTCCAAACAAACCGGCATCCTCACGCTCGGTGCCAGACGCAATTGGAACGACTCCCTGCCGCGCACCAATCTCTATCGCCTCAACACCGGTGCGAACGGCGCCTCGTTCTGGCTGCCGGTCTCCTCCGTTAGAGGTGATGTCACCCTGCCGACCACCGGCACCCCTGCCAGCGAGGTCACCGGATTGTGGGTGGGCGAGGTGGTGTTCAGCGCCGCGACGAGCATTGTTGAGGATGGCTCTCCCGTGCGGCCATCCGCCGGGACGGCACCCATGCGCGTTCTCATCCATTCGGACGGCGGCGGCTCCGTGCGACTGCTCTCCCAGGTCACGATCATGCAAACCAAGACCGCCGATTCCGAGATCAAGGCTGCTCCGGTCCTGGTCGCTGATCCCGCAAAAATCCCGTTCTTCGAGGGAGTCAAGGAACGTGCCGGAAAACGTGTCGGGCTGCGCATCGAAGCCGTCGCCTACGACATGCCGCGCAAGCTCGATGGTGTCAGCCAGGGAAATCTGATCGAGGACCCCAAGTTTCTAACTCTAACGACGCTCGGCCCGGCGCTCCAGGCGGCCCTCGGCCAGGACGCCTCCACCCGCACCCAGGACCAGAAGAATCTCATCAACTCCAGCAGCGCGGCCATCGCCGCCGCCAAGCTCACCATTCCCGGCCTGCTGCCGAACTTCCTGCTCTCCAGCGCCGGCCGCCCGCCGAAGCTCGTTGAAGCCTACGATCTATCCGCACCGATGACCGGAGCGGTCGGGGCCGGCCAGACCGTGACGGGGAATTTGACGCTCGACCCCTTCCACCGCAGCAACCCCTTCCGTCACGCCTATCACCATGACCTCGCAAAAGGCCCCCAGATCACCCGGACCCTTAGCATCACCTTCGATGCGGAACAGCCCGCCACCGGCCGTCTCCGCGGCACCTGCACCGAGACCATCAACGGCCTCATCAAGTCCAACCTCACCCTGACTGGGCTTGTCGAGTTCAGCCGCGTCAGCGCGGTTGATTCCCTCCAATAATTCTCAAGTCCCCGCTACCATGACTCTTCCAATCGCGATGAAAAACCATTTCCTGCCTCCTCTCCTGAAGGTGTTAGCCGCCGCATTGATGCTCGCCGTTTCGACGGGCACCGCCTCCGCAGCCGCCGAGATCGTGGTGGAACAACCGGTCAGTACCAACATCGCCGATAATGATTCAAAAGAATTCGGAGGGGTCGTGCTGGGATCCAACAGCGCCCTGACATTCACAATCAAGAACACCGGCGACGCCGACCTCACTGGAATCGCAGTCACCAAGAGCGGCGCGAATTCTGCGGACTACGTCATCTCCGGCAGCCCTACCGCCACGATCGCTCCGGCGGGTTCTACCACATTTACGGTCACATTTACACCGTCGGCTCCTGGTGCTCGCAACGCCGCCCTCTCGATCGCCAGCAATGACGCCAACGAAAATCCCTTCAACATCAGTTTAGCGGGAACCGGCCAGGCCCCGGAAATCGCCGTGGAGCAACCGGTGGGAACCAACTACAACGACAACGAAAGCTTCGCTTTCGGCTCGGTCGATCTCGCGTCATCTACCCTCAGTGTCAGCAAGACGTTCACCATCAAGAACACCGGAGACGCGCCACTCACCGGCCTGGTGATCACCAAGGATGGCACCAACTCGGCGGATTTCACGGTGACTGGACCTGTCGCGACCACCGTGGCCGCCGCTGGCAGCACGACGTTCACCGTGGTTTTCACGCCGACTACCACAGGAGCGAAAACCGCTGCGATCCACATCGCCAACAACGACCCCGACGGCAGCGAGGCTTCGTTTGACCTGACTCTAACCGGCTCTGCCGCCAGCCCGCAGATCGCCGTCGAGCAGCCTGCTGGCACCGCCGTCGCCAACAACGGCACCGCCGCATTCGCCGGCACTGCGATCGGTTATGCCAGCGACCTGACCTTCACCGTGAAAAACGATGGCGGCTCACCGCTTGCACTTTCCTCCATCACCTTCGGCGGCACGGACAAGCGGTTGTTCAGCCTTGTGGGAGCCGCGCCGACGAATGTTCCTGCGAATTCCAGCGCGGTTTTCATCGTGCGCTTCGGCCCTTCGGCCATCGGCAGTTTCACCGCGGACGTGACGATCGCTAACAACTCTGCAACTCCTTCCTACAAGATCAACCTGACCGGCAGCGGCACGGCGAACACCGCCCTAGAGGACGCTTTCGGCTACAAATGCACCGAGATCGCTGGCGGAAATATCCTGCCATTCCTCGTTTCAACGGATGCCGGTGTGGTGACCGAGGCAACCCTAACCGGTATCGACAAGTCGGTGCCACTCGATATCGGGTTTGAATTTTTCTTCTACGAGAAGGCCTATTCCCGCTGCTCCATTTCCACGACCGGCCTGGTGACATTCGGTGACTCTTCCGTGGACTACACGCCGGACCCGATTCCTAACGCCTCGGCTCCCAACGAGTTCATTGCTCCGCTTTGGACGGACCTTGAAGTGACCAGCACCAGCAAGATCCTTTATAAGACAGTCGGCACCTCTCCGGACCGCATCTTCGTGGTAAAGTATGAGAACGTGAAATTGTACAACAGCGGCGGAGCGTCCACCGACAAGCGCGTGACCTTCCAGGTCCAACTCTATGAAACGACCAATGCGATTCAGGTCCGCTATCAGGACGAGAATCCATCGGCCGCCGCGCCAGGCCAGCAAGCCACCATCGGGATCGAGAGCCGCAATTACACTGGAGATCCTCAACCGGGTGTGGGAGCCGTCGGTATCCAGTATAAGAACGGACTGTTCAACAACGCCGCCAACCGCCCCTTCGCGAGTGGCACAACCGCGGCTTCCAGCAACAAGAGCATTCTGTTCACCCGCCCCGTCGTCATTACGATGGAAAGCAAGTATGCCAAGCCCACCTCGGTGGTCGGAACGACCGTCGCAACCGACGTCGGAACGCTCGCATTGGGCCTGAATCCGACCATCGGCACGATTTACAAGACCGCGCCGGGCACGGTGAAACGCTTCGAAGCTCCGGAGTTCATCTATCTGGACAAGAATTTCAACACGCTTCCCGCAGTGGGAGAGGTGACTGATTTGAACCCGGCCTGGTACCGTCTGGTGAACGATGGCTACGCGATCGACGGCCAGGTCGTCCAGGGCACGCATGCGTTCTTCACCGTCACGCTCACCCGCGACGTCACCGTGGTCTGGAGATGGCGGCTGGAGTATGCGGCGATCATCGAGTCAGGAAAGCCCTTGATCAACGGCTCCGTCGGCGCCGTCAACGGAAGCGGGCGGCAGTGGCTGAAGCCAAACGATCAGTTTGCCGCTGTGTTGGACAACCCGCTGGAGGGTCTAAACGACGCCTCCGGGTTCCGCCTCCAAGTCCAAGGCTACTCGTTGTTCAACACCACCGGCACCCAGATCGGGTCGGAAACCGCGGTGACCGCCGGAGCCTACGTCACGTCCAATCCTCTCAGCATGACCGCACCCATCCGCCTGAAATGGAGATGGAGCGGGCAGGTTCGCTATCGGTTCGACGCGCGGAGTGGGGGAATCTCCTCGAATCTTCTGAACAGTCAGTCGTTCTTGCGGACCTACAAGTTCAACGGGGACCTTGATATCACCCACTTAGGCATCGGACCGGACATGCCGGTTTGGGTCAACATTGGAAGCAAGGTCGAGGTGGGCGCGTTCTATCGGACGGACGACCGCCGTCTCACGCTCGCGGATTTCCAAGCGGCTCCGGGCGGTGACCTCACGCCGATCGGCCGTTTAATCTCCGGGCTTCCGGACAGCACGGCTGTTAGCGCGCCAAAGGTTTCCAGAGTCTACACCGTGACGAATGCCGCGATGCCGACTGATATCCACTGGCTCTACGAGCCGACGGTCTTCCGGGCGGAAATCCCGCTCGGTCAGAATTTCGACCCTCAGAAGCCGGATGCTCAATTGGTTCCCGACCTCGCCATCGGGGGCAACCTGAAGCTCGTCGGCACCGGTCCCGGGAATTCCATCGATACCAAGACTCACTCCGAGGAAGGAAGCATCCTGAACGGCACTCCCGTGCGCTGGGACACCGTGGGCAAACTGCTCTATCCAGTCCAACCCGGCAGCCACCGGGTGACCTGGCCGGATGCGGATGGTTCCGGGAATTCCTACATCATTGAGATCGTCACCGCCTTCCCGGGTGACAGCGCGGCGCTGACATTCCCCCGCGAAGACGAAGAGGGGAAACGCCAGCTTCCTCCGAATTTCGTGATGAACACGCCGGCGCTCGCCGGAGTGGCCAGCGATTTCCCCGCCGCTCCGGTGGCGCATTACCGCCATCTGTTTGATCCGGTGGCGGACCGCCAGCCACCCACCAAGCTGGATCTCAACGCCAGCGACGAATGGGCCTATCAGGACATGCCATTCGCCGAGAAGGGCACCGGCGCCACCGCCACCAAGACGACTTCCGGCGTGCCATTCAACACCAGTGGTTCGGGACGCAGCGTCCTGCTCTACAGCGTCCGGCCTAACACCGACGAGATCGCCGATGGCAGCCTCGACAAGGAGAAACTCGCGGTGCGCATCGTCCAATCCAGCCCGGTCAACGTGATTTCGCGCAACGATTCCAAGCTGGTCCTCGGCCGCCACGCGCTCGAACTCGGGAGCGGTTCCACCCCGGGCGGTGCCTATGGTGTCATCCAAACGGGAGGCGCTCCAGCCACCAGTAGCCTGGATCCCGGCAACAAATTCGTGGTCGATTTCTGGCTCAACGCGAAAGGACTGAGAAGTCCTGCCGCAGTGACCCTCACCAACGGAGTAGCCATCAGTGGATCCACGATCCTCACCTGCGCCAGCACCGGCAGCGTCGTCCCCGGCATGGGCATCAGTGGAACGAACATCCCGGCTGGAACCAAGATCGTTTCGATCACCAGTGGAACCACTCTCGTCCTCAGCAACGCCGCCACCGCCAGCGGTAACGGCCTCTCTCTGTCCGCGACGAACAAGCCTGTGACCGTCGTGACCACCGGCGGCGGTGGATTCAAAGTGACCCTCGATGCGGACGCATCCACCGCCACCGCGACCTACCGCGGCATCCAGGTGAGCCACTCGCTGCCGAAGTCTGGTGCCGCTTGGCGCCACTACGCCGTCCACGTTTTCCCCAGAACCTTCTTCAAAGTCAATGTGACCGTCGTCGATTTCTATTTGGACGGCGTACGCCAGGAACAAGGCTTTGTGACGGGCTGGCTTCCGGCCGGATCGGCCAACTCGGCCGTCAGCGGGGATCTGACGGACAACTCGCTGAGATTCGGCGTCGATGCGGAGACCCGCAGCGGCCTGCAACTGGACAACTTCCGGATTTTCAATCTCGGCGTCGATCCGCTCGGCTATCTCAATCCAGGTGAGATCCTCCGCCTCAGGTCGGAGCGCGACATGACGGTGGTTGGGAAACAGCTGCGGAGTGTCAGTCCCTTGGTGTCCTTCAATTTTGAAAGCGCTCCAACGTCCGGCTGGTTCGCCAGTCAGGGGTCGCTCACGAATGTGGGCGCCGGCACTGTTTCCGGCTCGGGAACCTATCCCGGCAAATGGGCGGACACCGATCTTCAGGAAGTGGCCACCCGCGTCGAAAGCACCCTCGACAAGGCCGCTTTCGGCGGAAGCGGTTATGTGCTCAATGCGGTTTCCAACTATAACAGCAACCTCTATACCCGCAGCGCCGAGATCGGCACCTGGGGCCCGATCTTTCCCGTCAACCACAACCAGATCTTCACCGAGCCCACAAGGAAGCTCGAGGTCGCCTACTATGAGAATCCTTATCTGGCAGACCGTCTGGCCAACCCGAACGTCGCGTGGCCGTATGTGGCCACGGAATACAATGACGTGGTCTATCCGGCTCTCGGACCGGACAAGGACAAGGCCATCTATATCGCGAGCCGAATCGGCTCCGAGGGGGTTGATACGAAAGGCTATCCGCAGATGGTCTTCAACTCAGCGACCTATGCGGATCTGAAAATCTACAACCAGCCCGACAAGTCGGCCGCCGGCTACAATCCGAACGAGGAGCACGCCCTCACCGCCGCCGCCGGCCGCGCGGCGCTCAAAGTGAAGAACCTCGGGGAGAACGTGCCGAACAGTCCGCCGCTCGCGGCATTCGCTCTGCAGCGCGATGTCAAAGGCACCGGCACCAGCTACACCTCCGATCCGTGGGTGCTCGTCCAGGTGACCAATCTTGTCACCGGCGAGCCGGAGATGGCCGCCTATCAGGTCTTCAAGACCCGTGACGGAGCCACCGCCTTCCCACGCCCCGCCGCCGCCGTGGTCAGCGCCGCAAATTCCGGGCTTTCCTATGAGGCCGCCACCAACCCGGAGGACGCGTCCCTCGCGATCGATTCCTCCAAGGCCATCGATTTCAGCTACCAGTTCGACTACCCGGTTTTCGCCGGCGACCTGCTGGTTCCGCCCTATCCGCTCAATCTCGTCATCGGCAACGTCCCGATGCGCGACGCCCGCGGCAACAGCCTGCAGGTCAACGGTGTCAATCAGCGCACTTTGTGGCGCGACGTCAACAGCGCCGCATGGGTGGTTTCCGGTAACGGCCGCTTCTTCCACCAGTTCTTCTATCCGTTCCGCGGCGACTTCTATCTGCCCGGCGCCCAGGCCGGCACTCCGGTCGCCTGGCTTCCGGACACCGGCACGGGCTACACCGGCACCGGCACCAGCCTGAATCCGGTGAAGGTCATCTACAACTCGTTCTGGCGCTCGGACTATCCCAAGCTCAAGCGCGGCGAGACCCTCACCTATCAGGGCGGCGAGTATTTCGCCGAGACCCCGGGTGCCAACGGCCTGCCCGCCCTCGTCGCCATGGCCGCCACCGAGGTCATCTATGACAGCGCCACGCCAAGCATGGTCTATGGCCCCACCGCCATGAACAGTTATGATGTGAGCAAGGCCTCCGCCCGCATCATCCGTCCGCTGGACCGCCGTGAGAACCTTTTCACCGTCGCCCAGATGGGCTCCGCCGGTTTTACTCCGGCCGCCGCTACCAAGGTCTTCATCGTGGCCGAGCGCTGGTATTTCAAGGAACTGCCAGGTTCCCTCCAGAAGCGGTTCTACTTCGACTCGCTCGCCGGGAAACTCGTCCTTCGCGGACGCCTCAACGACAAGGAAAGCGGTGACGCCAACCTCACCGCAGGCCCCGACCCGCTCAACATTCTCGAGCCGAACGTCCTCACCAAGGACGAGTACACGCGCATCCGCCAGCTCTCCAGCGATGCTGCGTGGACCGCGGCGATCGATCGGATCTATCTGAAATCCCAGAACCCGGACGCCGTTACCGGTGGCAACACCGACGCAGGCGCGGTGGCCAGAAACCTCCAGGGCGTGAAGAACATGCCCGCCAACCATCCGGCGGAGCTCGCGACCTTCTGGACGAAAAACGGCAACACGATTTCTCCGGCGACGTCACCCGCCCCGGCCATGGTCCCTCTCGACAGCTTCGGCGTCGGCTCGGCGCTGGTTCCGAGCCCCAGCCTGCTAACCCAGGCTCCTAACGGATCGCTCTATGTCACCGTCGCCGAGAACAACCGGAGCGAACTGGTCGGCGCGCCGATCAGCCTGCATATCATCGAAATCATCCCGGACCGTTACCGCGGCGCGATCAAGGTCATCGAGGGCTCTGACGCCTTCAGCGAGAAAGTCACGCTTCAGCACAACGGTGAGTTCGGCGCGAACACCGGAGATCTCTATTACGAATGGTGGATCAGAGACGCCGCCCCGCTCGACGTGGTGGCCGCCGAGGTCCTTGCCAACGGAACGCTCAAGCAGACCGATGCCACCGGCCAGTCGCTCTGGCAGGAATACATCCCTGCGGATCGCGCCTCGCTGACCGACATCAACGCCATGCATCTCGGCCTGCACACGATCGTCTTCGAAGGACGGCCCGACGTGGTGCTCGCCGACAAGCTGGTGCTTATGCGCTACCGCCACAAGGACGAGGCTAACTGGAAGCTGGTGCCGTTTGAATTCGCCAACGCCTCCACCGCTTGGAAACCCGGAAACATCCCGGTCGTTTCCCCGGCTCCGTTCCAGTGGGCGGGTGCTGCGAACTCGCCACAACTCCAGGCCGACGGCAGCAAGCGCTACATCCCGCAACTCGTCATGGGCTGGGTCAAGCGCGTGCTCGACCGCATCAATCCCTACGAGGCGCGCTACACCGACTTCTTCAGTAATGAAACCCCGGCCACCTACAGTAGCCAGATCCAGATCGCCGGCGCTCCCTATGCGGGAAAGGTCGCGCTCAATCCGAGCAAGAACGTCATCGAAAACACCGGGCTCATCGAACTCTATCGGACCGTTCTTGAGCGCGCCAAGGAGCTTTCCATCGGAAACTCCAGCAACGGCAATGCGACCGATGGCATCAACCAGGCGCTCCTGCTTGCCGCCACCCGTCTGTCCGTTCTCTACGAACTGCTAGGCAACGAAGCTTACAGCGATGCACAGGATTCCACCATCAATGCGGGTGAGGATGCCTCCCTCGCCGGGGTGGCCTCCTTCACCCACGCCTTCCAGAACATGGAGGCGGATCTCCAGCACGAGGAGCTCGCACTGCTCCGCGGCACCGACTTCGGCAAGAGCTACCCAGTCTATAACCGCATGTTCTGGAACTATGCGAAAGGCCTCGGAGAAGCTGCCTACAACGTCAACTACAACATCTATGATGCCAATTCCGACGGCTTCATCAACGAGGACGACGCCCGCAAACTCTATCCGCAAGGCCATGGCGACGCCTGGGGTCACTATGTCTCCGCGCTCGACATGCATTACACCCTGCTTCAGCACCCCGGCTTCACTTGGAGAACCCGCTCGGAGTTGTATTCGCTGATGCAGAACGTCCTCGAGGTCGATTACCTCGACGAGAAAACTTTCGCCCGACTCGCTGCTGGTAGAGCCCGGTCTGGCCGCGACATTGTCCGCAACACCTATCGTCTCGGCTACACGCAGAATCCCGACGGCCAATGGCAGGGCTACACCGATGGCGCCGATCCGGCCCGCGCGTGGGGCGTTTCCGAATGGGCCCATCGCGCCGGCCAAGCCAGCCATTTCGACTGGGCGGTTGCCAACGCGCTCCTCCCCGAGGAAGCGGCCGCCGCCACTCCGGTCACCAATCCTGAGAACCTTGATCGAATCGAACGCTCCGGCTCGGTCGATGATGTTGGCGCGATCGCCGGCGGACTTCATGAAATCCAGGTGGCCATGGACGAAGCGAACAGCGGCGTGAACCCGCTGGGCTTCGACTCGGACGCCTTAGCCTTCGATATTGAGCTCCAGTTTTACGACAACACCTCCGGTGGTGACCGGCGCGGGCATTTCGAGCAGATTTACAGCAGGGCTCGGGACGCGGGTGCCAACGCCCTCACCACACTCGACATGGCCACCCAGTCCGGGAACAAGCTGCGCTCGCTGGCAGATGACACCGAGGGTCTCATCCAGGAGGCGATGGCTCAGGATCTGGATTTCCGCAACCGGTTGATAGAAATCTTCGGTCGTCCCTATGACGGCACCATCGGTGTCGGCAAGGCCTATCCGGAAGGCTATCTGGGAGCTGACACGCTGCTTTTCGCCTACCTCGACAAGACGAAGATCGATCAGATCGTCCCGCCGAAAAACCCGCCCGTCGGAACGCCCGGCACCGTAACGTTCGATCTGACCAACGCTTCCGTGATAGGTATCATGAACAAACCTTCGATGGTGGCTCTTTATAGCAGCGCCTGGCCTCCGACCTCGATTTTCGATGTTCTTCGCGGCGCCGTCCCCGAATCCACTACTCGGCGCCAGAGTGCGTTTGAAACGTTGATAGGAAACAACAACTATCAATTTGAGCCTCTTGATCCGGATGGAGCGGGCCCGCGTAATGCTCCTTCGTTCACCGCTCCCTACGTGGCAGCATCGAAATATGCTTTCCAGGCAGATCCGGGCTGGGGAACACGCACCAGTTACGGCAGGGTGCAGGCTTCATTGCAGGACATGCTTTCCGATGAGATCGAATTGGATAGTGCCATCTCCGACTACATCGCCTATATCCGAGAGCTTAAAAATAAACTGCACCGGATTGATAGCCAGCTGGCCATCTTTGAGAAAAAGAACAAGAACCACGACGAGATCGCAAGGCTTCGCAGGCAAGTGAGCGATACGGTGATCGGGCTGGAGACGACATTCGGGATCATATCCAAAGCTTCCGCTGTGGTTTATGGCATTGCCGAGGTTGGTATTGAAGCATCTCCCACATCTGTTGGATTTTCGAATGACTTCGGAGCCATCTCAAGGGCTATATTCGGAACTTTGAACGGTGTCGCAAGAGTCGTGGAGCTTATTGCGGATACTGTGAAAGAGCTGAGTGTGGCGATCGTTACCCGCGATGGGGAGGCCGACGAATACAAGATTGATCTGCGCAACGAGCAACTTGATCAAGTTTCTGAACTGGAAGGCATGATCGAGGAGTTTCAGAGCATGGCGGGCAACGAGCAATCGCAACGCAACTCCATCGGCGCGGCGCTTCAGAACCTCGAGGTGCACCGCCAGGAATACATCACCGCGCAGGCCGAGGGCTTCAGCCTTCTGCGCGAGCGTGAGGCGTTCAACAAGATCCTCGCCGCGAAGGTGCAGAAGAACCGCTATCAGGACATGGTTTTCCGCCTGTCCCGCAACGAGGCGATGAGCAAATACCAAAGTTCCTTCAATGCCGCCGCCCGTTACACTTGGATGGCGGTGCGGGCTTACGATTACGAGACGAGTCTCGAGCCTGGCCACCCGGCCGCACCCGGCACGCTGCTCGACCAGATCGTGAAGGAGCGCCAGCTCGGCGCATGGGTCGATGGCGCGCCGCAGCAGGGGCACGGTGGCCTCGCCGAAATCCTCGCCCGCACCAAGGGCAACTTCGAGGTGTTCAAGGGACAGCTCGGCATCAACAATCCGCAGGCACAAAACGAAAAAATTTCCCTCCGTAACGAGTTGTTCCGCATCCTCACCTTGGATTCCAAGCTGGCGGATGCCCAGAAATTGGCGGAAAATGTCGCCAAACTGAAGATTCCAGATTCCCAGCTCACCATTGACCAACGGCTGCAGATCGCCGAGTTGGAGGTCCCGGGAAATCAAGCCGCGCTCAAACAAGGTCCAGCGAGTGATGACCGCTGGAAGGATGCGCTCAAGTCCCGCATGGTGCCGGACTTGAACCAGTTGCCCGAGTTTGTCCGCCACTGTCGCCCGTTTGCCACCGGGGTTCAGCCAGGGCTGGTCATCCGCTTCAGCACCAGCATCGAGCCTGGGAAAAATTTCTTTGGCCATCCACTCACCGCAGGAGACCACAGCTACAGCACGGCGAACTATGCGACGAAAATCCAAGGCGTCGGCGTTTGGATGGACAACTACAACGCCGCGGGACTGTCCATTTCCCCTCGCGCATTCCTCGTTCCCGTCGGCACCGATTACTTGCGGACCTCCTCCGCCACACAACCCATCACCCGAGCTTGGAACATCGTTGAACAGCGCATCCCGGCACCCTTCCTCATCAATGCAAGCCACATTTCTTCTCCGGACTACATCCCGACCCTCAATGGCATCGACGGCTCGTTCAGCGATCTCCGGCGCTATGGTGACTTCCGGATGTATCATGACAACGGCGATCCCGAAGCCGACGAAAGCGAACTCATCATGGACTCGCGGCTCATCAGTCGCTCGGTCTGGAACTCGCAATGGCTGCTCATCATCCCAGGTGCAGGCCTCGATGCCGACCCGGAAGCCGGCCTCAAGAAACTCACGGATAACATTTCCGATATCAAACTCTACTTCCTGACCTACTCCCATCAAGGGCAGTAATAATTCGTGGTCACATCCATCCAGCCATCTCCAACGATGAAAAATACCTTCACCCTCGTCCTCGCCGTGATTCTCTCCGCCCTAGGTGCCGTCTGCCAGACGGTCCGCGCCCAAGGCTTCACGGAATCCGACATCGTCTTTTACGGCGAGGTCCGTAAATCCGGTGGCGGCCAGACGGTCCTGCTGCAAAGTGGGCATTTAAAGCTCACCTTAGTCAACCAGACCAATGCCGCGAACCGGGTCACTCTGGAAACCGATCTCCAGCCCACCGGTTCCGGTGCCGCGAAGCCTTGGTCTTACGCCTTGAAAGTGCCGATCGCCTATCTGCCGGAAGCTCCCCGCATCGGTGAGTTTTTATCCGTCGGCACCCTTGCGACGAACTTTAAAATCCAGGAAATCACCATCGACGGAGTGCCTGCCACCCTGCCGGATGGCAGCAAGGAGTTCTATGGCCTCAGTTTCGCCAGCCGCTCCGGCGACTACCGCCTCGATCTCCTGGTTTCTGGCAGCAGCCTCGACAGCGATGGCGACGGCATGCCCGACTGGTGGGAAAGGCTTTTCGGCCTCGATCCTAACATCGCCGATGCCAATGGCGATTTCGACAACGACGGCTGGACGAATCTCCAGGAATTTCAACAAGGCTCAAATCCGGCCGTCAGCAACCGTGATCCACTGCTCGTCACCTCCGAGATCCTTGTCCCGGAATCCGGCGAGGCCGGAATCTACCCCCAGATCCTTGATTCCGACACGACGGAATCAGGAATCAGGCTCACCCTGGCGGCCAGCGCCGGAAGCGGTTTTCAGATCAAGTATGATGGCGTGCCGCTCGCTTCCGGCGAACCCATTTCCCTCACCGATTTCCGCTCCGGCCGCTTGACCATCGCCCACACCAACCGCTCGCTGGGCAGCTTCGCCCTGCCGGTCAGTTGGAACGACGGCGGTGAGGATTTCTCCGGCTCGGTCCAGGTCCGCGTCGTTTCGCCATCCACCCGTGACGGTAGCGACGCCTCCCTCTGGCTGGACGGCTATGACCTTCCCGCATCCGGAGCTTCTGTCAGCACATGGGCCGATCGATCCGGAAACAGCCGTAACGCCACCCAGCCGCTCGCCGCCTATCAGCCGAAGGTTGCAGAGCATGCGGTGGATTTCTCGTCCGTCGTTACTTCCCATCTTTTCTTCCAGGACTCATCGCTGCCTTCCGCCGACCACACGGTGCTTGCCGCCTACTCCGCCGCCGGATCCTCCCAGGCCCCGCAGACGCTGCTCTCCACCAACCGTGGCTACCTGCAGCTCGCTGCGACCGCCCAGGCGGTTTCCTATCCGGGCGCTCCGAGCTATCAGGTCGATGGAACGGCCATCCATGGCTATGAGAACGCGACCGGCAAGGCCACCACCTCGATCTTCCGCCGCCAGGGCAGCCTGCTGCAGAACGTCCTCGGTCTTGCTTACGACGGTGAGAACGTTGCCACCGCAGGCATCGATCCCGTCCTACCGACTCTGGGCGCACGCCGTTCCGCCTTGCCTAACAGTTCAGCCTCGCCAGTGGACCAGTCCTTCGCGGGAAAACTGCAGGAGCTCCTTGTTTTCCCCACCTCGTTGCCCGAACAGAAGCTGCGCGGCGTCAACGATTACCTTCAGTCGAAATGGAACTCCGCAGTGATCTGGGACTTCAGCACCAATCTGAAAAACATCACGCTGTCAGCCGGTCCAGGCACCCAGCCGCGCATCATCCGCGGTGGCTTCGGTGCCGACATTCTAGCCGGCGGAGCGGGCCACGACATCCTTTCCGGAGGAGCCGGCGATGACGTCCTGACCGGCGGCCCCGGAGCTGATAGGTTCGTCTTGGGAGGGGTCGATCTCGGCCGCGATCAAATCACCGACTTCGATCCCGTGAACGACGTCCTCGATATTTCCGCGCCGTTTTGGGGTGTGAAAGGGGATGCGCGCAATTTCATCAGCGTCCGCCTGGATGCGAACTACAGCACTCCCGTTCCAACCCTCGACAGCACGCTGATCGTCACTCGCCCCGATGGCAGCAAGCAGGAAATCGTGCTGCGGAACACCGTGATCGGAGCCACCGATCTCATCCGTCTGATCACCGAGGGCCACATCCGTATGGGTGGTCTGAGCATCCCCACCACCGTGCAGGTCTCGCTTGCATCAGGATCGAGTGCGGCTCCGCTGGGTGAGTCGTTGTCCCAGTCGTTTACCGTGAACCTCACCCGCAGCGGCGCTGGCGTCTCGGCCGCGTTGGATGTTCCGTTAGGATTCTTCCAGGGCTCCGGCAGGAAATTCGTGGTCGATGGTGCCAGTTCTAACGAAGGCCCCCGCTCGGTGGTCAGCTTCGCACGCGGTGAAACCACCAAGACCGTCACTGTCCATCCGGTTCCCGATCTTCAGACCTCCGGCGTGTCGAACCTCGAGGTTTCCGTTCTCCCGCAGTTCAAGTATTCCGTTGGTGGCGGCCCGGTTGCCCAGACGATCACCGACAACCCGCTGGTCTGGCTGGAAATCACCCAGGCCAATGCGGTTGCCAGTCCCGCCCAGCCCGCCCGCGTGGTGTTGCGCCGGAATGGTGCCACAACCCAGTCCTTGGCCGTGGACTTCCAACTCGCCGGTACCGCCGTCAATGGCACCCACATCAATCTGATCCCCGCCAGCGCCACCATCGCCGCCGGCCAGAGTTCCCGCGAAATCCAGATCTCCGCCCGTGCTGCCGGCCTGGCTGGCGGTCCGAAGGTTCTCCTGTTGCGTCTCGCCTCGCGCGAGCGCTATCTGCTAGGCGATCCGCATGAAGCGGTGCTCTACGTCGGAAACACCGCCGCCGAGACCAACAGCGCCGGATTCGACCGCTGGCTCGCCTCCTCCAGCCACGGCTCCATGACCAGCCGCACCGATCTCGAACGCCTCGCTCCGGGCCGGGTCGCTGACTATCTGAAAGCCTATGCCTTCGGCCTCGCATCGGTGGATGACGTGGACAAAAAAGGCGTTTCCCTCCGCATCGCCGGGGGCCGTCCCGAGCTCTCCGCTCCCGGCCAGTTCAATGCCGCCGACCTGCGCTGGTCGGTCCAGGCCTCCGACAGCCTCGGTAACTGGAGTGACGCCAGCGGCACCTTCGTTAGAAATGCCGATCCGAACGGCCTCAAGCTCGTCGGCCCGCCCGTCGCGCAGACCGGAACCAGTAGGTTCTATCGGCTCAGCATGAACACCGATCCCGGGCAGCTCGCCTCCAGCAGCATCGCCGCGACCACCGGCAGCTCCCAATACGGCATGAGCGGCAACGCCAACTGGAATGCCGACGCGGCCACCGGCGCCTTGATGAGCACCGGCGGCATCAGCGGCGAGACCAACCGCATCATTTCCAACATCACCGGCCCGGTTTCGATCGATTTCGAAATGGAGATCCTCGGCGGCAACTGGGACGACTCGCTCGCCTTCTTCATCGACGGCGTCAAACAGTCCGAAACCGTCGGTGATGTGGTGGCGATCCGCAAAACCCTCGCGGAGCCGGGCAGTCACCTGCTCATGTGGGAATTCACGAAGGGATCCGGCAGGGCCGTGATCCGGAAGCTAGCAAAATGAGTTTCCGTCCATCCAGATCCTTGCTTTTCGGGCTGATCGCGTTGCTTTCCGCTTGCAGCCCTAAGCCGCAGGAGAAGGTCAAGCCGGTCGCGGTCGTGGCGGAGACCGGCGCGCTCCTGACGGTCGGATCGATTTCGGTGAACCAGGCGGATCTCGACTATCAGCTCAAGCAAAGCCACGGCGGCCGCACCGACGCAGAATCCCGGCGGGAGGCGCTCGGTGAACTTGCCGACCGCGCCCAGCTCGCCCAGGCCGCGCTCGATGCGCATCTCCAACAGGACCCGATGGTCCGTGCCGAGTTCGCCCGCGTGCTGGCCAACCGGCTCAAGGAAAAGGAACTGTTTCCCAAGCTCAAGGCCGCAGCTGCGGAGGAAATCCCCGAGCCGCGCCTGCGCGAACTTTATGCCGCAGGTGAATCCGGCTTCCGCTCGAATGAAAAGCGCGAGGCAGCCGTTCTCTGGCTCAATCCCAACAAGAATCCGGAACGCGCGAAACAATACGTTGAGAAACTCACGACCGCGCGCGAATGGTTCTCACAGAACAGTGATCTCAAGGCGCATCCCGAGCAGGGATTCTCGACGCTCGGCGTAGATTACTCCGAGCATCAGGCCAGCCGCTACAAGAACGGGATCGTTGGCTGGTTCGAGAGCGCTGGCGGTTTGGACGCATGGACCAAGGCCGTCGCGGAAATCCTGTTCTCCCTGCCCGAACCCGGCGCGATCAGCGAGGTCGTCTCCCGGCCGGAGGGCGTTTTTCTCGTCCGTTACCTGGCCGCCCGGCCAGCAGTCCTCCGCACTTTTGAAAGCGTGTCCGAAGAGCTCGCCCGCAGCGAGCAACAGCGGATCCGCAAAGCCGCCGAATCCGAATTCAACAAATCGATCGAGGAGAAATACCCCGTCCGTTGGCTCGAATAACAAGTCCCTGCAACGATCCCAACGAACTCTCCGAGATTCCAACCGTCTCCTGTCCCAACAGCATCCTAACACCCCATCATGAAACCTTCCCGAAAACTGCTTTCTTCCGTAATCTTCTTCACCATGAGCTCGCATTTGATGCAAGCGGCGTCGGACATCACCATCAGCAATGCGGCCGATTCGGACATCACCACGTCCACTCCTTTTAAAGATGCGACGAACAATGGTGGCACCTCGAATCTCCAGGTGGTCACTCTGGTCGGCGCGTTGGGCTCGTCGGACGTTGTTGTCACGACCACTTCCACGGGGGGCGCTCCGTTCAACGGTCGCCTTGAAGTGAAGGACTCGATCGCCTGGAACACCAACCGGACCCTGACCCTTTTCGCAGATTCCAATCTCGTGGTCGGTGCGACCATCACCAACCCCGGCGCGGGTGGCTCCTTGGTTCTCAACTCGGTGGGCTCCACTTCCTTCGATGCCGATGTCACTCTCGGCGGTGCTCCAGCAAATCTCACTGTCAACTCGGCCGGAATCTCGCAGACGGTGGGCCGTAAACTCCTCGTCGACGGCCTCGCAGATCTCAGCGGAGGGGCGGGTGCCGTCAGCCTGCTGTCGGACAACCGTTTCGGCAGCCTCAAGCTGACCGGCGGCGCGGTGACGGTCAAAGAGGCCGACTCGACGTTGTTGACCGGTGTCGGCGCGACTACGCTCACCCTAACTACGGCCGGAACCCTCACCGATGCGGCCAACACAACCATCAACGTCACCGGACTGGCGAACCTCAATGCCGGCGCGAATGCGATCACGCTGGGTGACAACGCAGGGGACACCACCAATTTCGGCAGCCTTGATCTAACTGGATCCGCGGTGACCATCTCCGAGGACAGTGGGTCCGAGCTGGCCGGAGTGGGAGCGACAAGCCTCAGCCTCACCTCCAACGGCGCGATCACCGACTCGGGAAACATCAGCGTCAGCGGCCTGGCGACTTTCAACGCCGGAGTCAACGCCATCACCCTCGGCGACGGTCCCGGAGAAACCACCAATTTTGGCACACTGAATCTGAACGGCGGGGCGATTTCTATCAGTGAAGACAGTGCCTCGGATCTTGTAGGCATCAACACGGCGGCCAGCCTGGCCCTATCCACTTCGGGTGCTCTATCCGATGCGACCGCGACCACTGTCAACATCACTGGTCTCGGAAACTTCAGCGGCACGTCCATCAGTCTCGGCGGCGGCACTTTCAACACCGGCAGCCTGACGTTCAACTCGGCCGGCGCGGTGAACATCGATGAAAACAGCAGCATGCTGATCGCCGGGGTGAACACGGGCGGAACGACGAATCTTACAGCCGCGGGTGGCATTTCCGCTCTCGGCGCAGCCAGCGTGAATGTCGGAGTGCTCACGTTGAACGGTTCGTCGATCAACCTTGGTGGAGGCATTTTCAATGCGACCACGCTGAACTTCAACTCGACCGGAGCGGTGACGATTGCCGAGGACAGCAACATGGACCTCGTCGGCACGCTGACAGCGGGCAGTGCGTCGTTGTCTTCCACCGGCGCTCTCACTGACGCCACCGCGACCAGTGTTTCCATCACCGGCCTCGGCAGTTTCAGCGGCACTTCCATCAGCCTCGGCGGTGGTCTGTTCAACACGGGCTCCCTGAATTTCAATTCCACCGGCGCGGTGTCCGTGCAGGAGGACTCCTCCACCGTCCTAAGCGGTCCCAACACGGGTTCGAGCCTTTTGCTGAATTCCGCCGGAGCCATCACGGACGTGGCCGGCACCTCTCTAACGATCACCAACGGGGTGAACATCACCTCGGGTGCCGGCACCTCCGTGATCCTGGATGACACCGCCTTCAATGTCGGCGGCAATACCACCCTCACCGCGGGCGCGGGGCAGGACATCATCATCAACAACGCGGCCAACAGCTTCACCGGCACGGTCACTTTCGTGGCGTCCAGCGGCACTCTGGCCAACGTCAATGTTTTCGACACGACCGCCTTCGACCTTCAGGCGTTGACGGTGACCAGCATTCTAACCGCCATCTCGGGCGGTGCGCTGACAGACAGCGGAAATCTATCGGTAGCCGGCCTGGCGACCCTGGGTGGCAGCTCGATCACCATCGGCGGGGCGGGGGAGACCACGAATTTCGGTTCGTTGACCTTCAACTCCTCGGGCACGGTAGGCATCCAGGAGGACTCATCGATGCTGCTCGCTGGAGTTAATACCGGCGGAACCACCACGCTCAGCTCGACCGCAGGCGTTTCCGATACGGGAGCGACCAGTGTGAACGTCGGCGCCCTCACGGTGAGCGGCACATCGATCAATCTCGGCGGCGGGATTTTCAACGCGACCACGCTGAACTTCAATTCGGCCGGGGCTGTGACCATCGCCGAGGACAGCAACATGGATCTCGTCGGAGTGAACACCGGCGGCACGACCATTCTCAGCTCGACGGGTGCTCTATCGGATTCCGCTGCGACCAGTGTGAACGTCGGTGCGCTCACGGTGAGCGGCACGTCGATCAACCTCGGTGGCGGGATCTTCAACGCGACCACGCTGAACTTCAATTCTACCGGAGCGGTGACGATTGCCGAGGACAGCAGCATGGACCTGGTCGGCGTGAACACCGCCGGCAGTGCGACCCTTTCCTCGACCGGCGCTCTATCCGATGCGGGGGCAACCAGCGTCAGCATCACGGACCTTGGTAACTTCAGCGGCACCTCCATCAGCCTCGGTGGCGGCCTTTTCAACACCGGCACGCTGACCTTCAACTCCACCGGTTCGGTCAGCATCGCCGAAGACAGCGGCATGGACCTCTTCGGCGTGAACACCGGTGGCACGACCACGCTCAGCTCCACCGCCGCTCTATCGGACGCGGGAGCGACCAGCGTGAATGTCGGGGCGCTGACGGTCAGTGGCACCTCGATCAATCTGGGTGGTGGCATCTTCAACGCCACCACGCTGA
>CAMBPB010000016.1 GCA_945869465.1 Prosthecobacter debontii | reverse complement strand
TCGCGCATCCTCCAGACCTGTGTCTCGGCCATGATCGGGTTGCCATCGGCACCGAGCAGATGATAGACTGTGCTCCACTTCACGGTATCCCCCTTGGCAACAAGCGGCTTACTGGAAACCTTACGCCAGTAGCCTCCGTCGAAATTCTTGAAATAGTCGCGATCGTTGACTTGTTGCAGGCCCCAGAAGATTCCGGTCGTCTCCCCTTGATATTGAGGGCGATCTGCTGTCAGTACGCCTTTGCCGTCGGGAGCCACAATCGGGTGAATGAAAGGCCGCATATCCGGCTTGGCGTTCTGTGTTAAGATCGGTTCGGCAACTTTATCACGATATACGGATATTGTATTCGCGGCCTCGTCTTGACGCAGCGTGAGAGTTGCGGCTTGCATCATGGTTGTTGCACCGAGGCATAGCGCCAGCAGGGCAAGGGTTGATTGCAGGGTCGTTTTCATGGATTGCTTGTATCTATTAAATTTAAAATGTTGATTCTGTTGGGGTTGTCCTCAATTGGCGGCAGGTTTCGTAACAGCCTGGCCTGTTTACTTGGTGGGTTGCGTTAACGCAGCGCCAATACTTTTTCCGCTGTATTTCTCCCAGGCCTCATTGATCGCACCCTCCTTGAATTCACCACAATAAACGAGAAATTGGTGGCGTATTGTTTCCGATTTTCCTTTGGCGATGGTCCAATCGCCAGTGATGGCGCGGCAGGGGCCGATGCCTAACTGGGCATCCACACGCCATGGCAGCGGGTAGCCGGAGTTCTTGGGGTGGTCAAAAATGGCAATGTGAGCCTGGTTACTGCGACCCTCAAGTTTGATACCGACATCCACCCATGATGCGGTCTGCCCAGTGGCTTCGTTATTGCGATTTCCGTTGCTATTGAACGCAGCGCCCTCCATCCCGTCCCGCCACGGCATCCGGAGAAAGAGCCCGCCGTAATCATATTTCCCGACGGTGATATCGACCAGACCTTCACCCGTCCACTCGAGGTCCAGCAAGTATCGGTCGCCGCTATCCCGCATCGTCCAATTCTGGGTCTCAGCCAAGATTGGCTGACCAGCGGCATCCAGAAGATGATACACCGTGGACCACTTCACAGACTCGCCTTTAGCGACGACCGGCTTACTGGAGACCCGGCGCCAATAACCGTTGCTGGGATTGTGGAAATAGTCCCGGCCATTGACTCTGGTAAAGCCCCAGTAGAGACCCGTCTGATGCGGATGATGGCCGGGGCTGTATTCCGTGAGCACGCCATTGCCATCCGGTGCCACGATCGGATGCAGGTAAGGCCGCATGTCCGGCTTGGCATTCTGGGTGAGGATCGGCCGGGCAACATTCTCGCGATAGACGGAAATCGTGTTCGTGGCCTCGTCCTGCCGCAATGTGAGGGGTCCGGCCGGAGCAGTGAGGGCCGCACCGAGGAATAGCGCCAGGATGGCCGGTTTTGTCGAAGTGTTGGATTTCATCGGATGACTGAAGGGATGATTATGGAACTATCGTTGGTTTGCCTAGCTTTCATTGTCTGATGGAATGGTCACTTTGCACCTGCAGATCATGAATAGCCTACCTTTGGCTTTGCGGCTGTGCGGACTGGAGCGGCACGTCGCAGAAGGTCAGCGCGGCGATGCCGTTGGCGCCAAGAATCAGGTCGTTCTGGTTCCAGGCGGCTTCTTTCAGATAGGTAATCTTCGTTGCCGCCGAGGGTTGCTTCAACGTGAGGGTCAGCACGTTCCCGCTGACTTTGCCCGAAGCGACCTTGTCCTTTTCCCCGTCCAGATAGATCTGGCCGGCCAGCGAATCCATCCAGATCACCGGCTGGTCGAACTCGAGGACGATCGTATCCTTGGCCGCGCCCGTATAATATACCTGCTTGAGATCGGGCGGCGTGATCGATTCGGTGAACACCTTGCCGTATTGATCCCGCTCGATCAGGGGTTGGATCAGGCGCGCGAAATCCGACCAGCCATCCAGCGGAAAGTGACAGCCGCCGGGCGGTTTGATTCCGAGCGTGGACATCACGCCCATGTTCGAATAAAGCTGTGGCAGGGAGCGCAGTTTTTCGCGCAGCATGTCGCCGGATCCCTTGTTACCGCCCATGCTGCACGCATTCGGCCAGATCTGGAAAATGTAATAGTTCCTCACGTTCGGGAAGTCCTGCTTCCAACCGGCTGACATCTCCACAAATAGCTGGTGATAACTCTCCCAACCGTATCCGCCCGTAGGCCCAGCCGAGCCCTGGTCGTTTTCACCCTGATGCCACAGGATGCCGCGGATGCCGTGGGTCAACTTCGCCTGTTGCACGCGCCAAAGCATTTTCCCGTAAAGCGTTTCGAGGTCGGCCGGATTGGCGGCACTGCGCTGGTGCTGGTCGATGCGTGTTCCCCCGGCTGCGGCGTTGATAATGAAAATGGGAACCTTGCCGCTTTCTAGCAGCTTTTTGGCCAGTTCCATGCCCCACCATCCCAGCACGGCCTTTTCCCCTTGCTGGGCCTTCCAGACCGGGTTGCACCAGAGATTGCCCGCCGCGTCCTTGGGGTTCGCCGAAGGGCGACCGTAGCTGCGGATCCACTCGTTGGTTTCCGGCGGGGATTTCTCGCCGGTATCGGTGGCCAACGCGTTGGACTGGCCGTCGATGAGGTAGGCATCGCCGCAGACGAGGTTGCCCACCGTCTGTTGGACCGTCTCCTGAGCACCGGCCTTGGTGCCGAACTCCACTTTGTATTTGATCAGCCCCGGCTTGAGCTTCACGGCAAAGGCATAGGACTTGTCCGCAGCGGGCTTGGCGCTTTCCGTTTTGATCAGCGTGTCGTGGGCATAGAGTTTGAGAAACACCGCATCGGCGGCTTCGGCTAGGGTGCCATTATAATAGAGCGTGCCTTCGTTCTTGTCGTCCCTTGCATAAAACTGGCCCTCTTCCGGTTTTTCGTCCTTCTCGGGCGGGCGTGCCACCCATGGGTCGCTCTTGGGCTCGGTGACGGCGATGGTCACCGACTGCGTGACGGGCTTGCCGCCGTTGCTGATCGCCGCGGTCACCGTCAGCTTGCCGCTGTTTTGCGCCCGCTTGAGGATGAGTTTCCCGGGCGAGACTTCCTTGATCACCGCGAAAGGCGAGACGTTCCACTCAATCTTTAGCTCACCGGCCCCCTTCGCTTTCAGCTCGCTGGAGTTCATCACCTGCGGCACGACTTCGATGGTGGTTCGCCCGTCCCAGGACGGCGGTGCGGTGAGTGTGAAAACCGGATCGGGAATCGTCTCCTTGATGGAAATCGCGATATCCTTCGTCCTCACCTCTTTCGGATAGACCGCCTTGCATTGCAGCATCACCGCCTTGTCGCCCGCCACGCGCCCCGCAGCGAAGTTGAACGCAAAGCGATCGACGGCCACCAAGGTTTCCTGACCCTCGCTTTTCAAAGTCCAAACCAACTTGAGCGCGCCGCCCGCCTGGGCGGTGAAGGTCATGCTCTTGCCTTCCGGCACCGTCGCTGTGGCCGGTGTCACCGCAAAGGTGTTCCCCGACTGCACAAGCGGTCCCGTCAGAGTTTGCAGCGGCTTCTGGTTTTCGTATTGCAATTTCACCCAGTCCGCCGAGCGCACCACTTTGGAAATCCGCACTTCATCGACATCGCCGACGAACTTATAGTTGTTATACCATCCGCCGATCCACATGCGTGAGGTCTCGGGCATGTCGAGCACCGGCGTCGAGGTCCCGTCCAGCACGCCATTGACATACACCCGCGAATCTTTATCCGAATAGGTATGGACGACGTGAAACCACTGGTTCGTAGCCAGCGGCGTCTTGGCCTCCACATCGGCGAAATAACACTGGATGGCCATGCGCGGCGGGCTGAGGAAATTGAACATCACCTTGCGGGGCCGCTTTTCCTCACCCCACGCCAGCACTGTTCCGTTCGTCTGCTCGGCGCGGAACCACACCTCACTCGTCATCGGCCCTCGGCCCGGCGGATAGGTCGTGATCTTGTCGCCGCCAAAGATCCCCTGTTTGCCCGCGAGATGCCGCGCCTGCCCGACGATTCCCGCCGTCGGCGTCGTGCCCTGGTCCATTGGTTCCGTCCCGCCGGCGTCATCCACGAGCGGGTCGCTCATGTGCAGGACGCTGGCATAGCCGTTCGACTCGTTGAAGACCGCCTTGGGATTCGATTCCGCCACGGCATCCGCCTTGCCCCAATGGAGTTTGAGTTCCTGAATGGCGTTTCCTTTGATGCCCGGCACGCGCACCCAGATGCTGGCGGTTCCTTCCGCGGCGTTCCACTCGTCCACTTGATAGACCATTGGTGCTCCCGCGCTGTTGGAAAAGCGAAGATCCTCCCCATTCGGCTTGGCCTCGCTGAATTTGAACCAGTCCTTGTGCAAGCGCACCAACACCGGGAAGTCGGTCTCCGACGCCGAAGCGGGCAGGTTCGCGCCTTCGGGGGTGGTGAGCAGTGCGATGGATCCGGAATGTTTCCATGTCGCATACGGATTGGGCGCCGCCTGCAACAGGCCCGTCAACATCATCGCGATGCAAACCGTGCTTTTCATGTGTTTGATTTGCATTGGACTATTTCCTGAAATCGATCCGATAGACCATGGCGTATCGGCAAGGCTTGTCGCGGCACTACGCCCCTCCACTTTCAGTTCTTGCACCGTTGCAAACACCTTTGCGGCGCGTTTTATCCCCTTTTGCGGCACTACGGCAGGTCACCCGGCGCGCCCCAGAATACGGGCGGTGTCGAAATCGTATGGCGTGAGTTCGAGCAAGATCCGGTCGTCCAGGGCAAAAGCCGCCTTTTCGTCGGTCAGACGTTTCGACAAATGGGCGAGGATGATTTTCCCGTTGGGCAAGGCGACGCGGTAAAGCACCGGTCCCAGGTTCTCCAAAACCTGGCCGAGAGTGTGGATCGTGGCGTCCGGCATGGCGTGCGCGGAGTCTCACCCCGGTTCCGAGCGGGCGGCAAGCTTGAGTGCCGATGTTTTTTCCGGATTCCGTCTCGGGAAACAATGACCTTGCTTGACGGGACGGGCCAGACGAGCATCATCCGCGGGGTGTTCTGGTTCCCCGGAACAACCCCATCAACCGAACTTTCACCCCTCCTCACCGCCATGATCCTCCGCCTTTCCGCCGGACTTGCCGCCGTCGTATGCGTGTCCATGATTTCCTGCGTTCCCTACAACGAGTCGCCGAAAAAAAAGGTCACCAAAACCGCTGATAAAACCGCGCCTCTCCCCCCCGAGCAACAGAAGCTCAAGGACCAGGAGGAGGCCAAGAAGAAGGCGGAGGCGGATCTGAAAAAACAGGAGGAAACCAAAAAGCCGGAGGAGCAGGCCAATCGCACCGTCGATCCGCCCGAACCCGCCGGAAAAGAAAACAAGCGCACCGACTATGCGTTTGCCAACAAGGTTCCGGGGAAAGAAGGCTTCGTTTTCAGTCCCTACAACAACAAGGTGGTGGACGTGCGCGACATCCCGAGCGGCACCCTGGTGCAGGACCCCACCTATCCGGCCGCCGAGAAAAAATACTTTCGGGTGCCCTGATCCTCCCTGATTCCCGGTAAAACCTCTTTCAGGAAAACCGACCGGGGCCGGACCACTGGACCCGGTTCTTTTTTTGCCCATGAGCGCGGATTTCTCGAACATTACCATTCTCGGCAGTGGCCTGCTCGGCGGATCACTCGCCTTGGCCCTCGGCGATCTGGCCATGCCCCCCCGCATCCGGCTGTGGGCGAGGAAACCGGAAACCGTGAACGCCGCGCGCCAGAGGGGAATTCCCGGTGCCACCGCCAGTCTCGCGGAAGCGATCCAGGATACCGATCTGCTGGTGCTGGCTGTGCCGGTGGGCTCGATGGCGGCGCTGGTTTCCCAAGCCTTGGATGCCGGCTTGCCTGCGGGCTGCGTCGTTACGGATGTCGGCAGCGTGAAACGCGCGCCCCACTTGAGCATCCCGCCGCTGCTTGCGGGACGCGGGATGGATTTCATCGGCAGCCATCCCATGGCCGGCTCGGAACGCAATGGCCTGGCCGCCGTCGCCGCGGATTTGTTTCGCAACGCGGCCTGTCTGCTCACCAACGACGAACACGCACCCGCCGCAAAGACCGAGGCCTTGGAGCGGTTCTGGCAAAGCGTCGGCTGCCGCACTTCGTGGATGAGCGCGGCGAGCCATGACGCGTTGGTCGCCCGGATCAGCCACCTGCCGCACATCGTCGCCGCCAGCGCCGCCCGCGTTTGTTTGAACAACCCGCTCGATGGCCGCTTCGGCGGCGGCGGCCTGCGGGACACCACCCGCGTCGCCGCCGGAAACCCCGAGATGTGGGCGGAAATCCTCACCGAAAACCGCGAGGCCCTGCTAGGCCCTCTGCGTGAAACCCTCGCCGACCTCGCCGGGATCCTCGCCCACCTCGAAAGCTCCGATCAAGAAGCGACTCGACATTGGCTGGCCTCCGCCAAACATCAACGCGATCTCCTCAACCCGCCCAGTTAGCCCGTTTCGCCCCTTCCCATGTCGGAATTCCGAGTCACAGCCATTTCCAAACTCCACGCGGAATTCAGCGTCCCGGGAGACAAAAGCATGTCCCACCGCGCCGCCATCCTCAGCGGTCTATCCAACGGCACCTGCACCATCCGCAACTTCCTTCCCAGCGAGGATTGCCTCAACACCCTCAACGCCATGAGGGCCTTGGGCGCATCCTATGAAGTGCTCGACGAACTCGCCGGCTACGGCCCAATCCACCTGCGGATCCACGGCCAATCGATGAAACTCAGCGCCCCGTCCGCGCCGATCGATTGCGGCAACTCGGGCACCGGCATGCGATTGCTCGCAGGACTGCTCGCCGGCCAGCCATTCACTTCCGAGCTCTATGGCGACGCCTCGCTTTCCTCCCGCCCGATGGGCCGCATCACCGTGCCCCTCGGCCAAATGGGCGCGAACATCGAGACGCTCGGCGCAACAGCCGGTTGCGCCCCCATGCGCATCCACCCGGCCAAACTCCGCCCGATCTCCTATCAAATGCCGGTCGCCAGCGCCCAGGTGAAAAGCGCCGTGCTGTTCGCCGCGCTGTTCGCCGAAGGCCAAACCACGGTCATCCAGCCCGCCGAAACGCGCGATCACACCGAGCGCATGCTCGCATCGTTCCGCGTCAGCACCCGCAGCGACGGCAATGCGATCTCGATCTACGGCGGCCAAATGCCCGAATCCTGCGATTTCACCGTGCCGGGTGACATTTCCAGCGCCGCCTTCTGGCTCGTCGCCGCCGCCGCACTGCCCGGTTCCCGCCTGCTGCTCAAGGACGTGGGTCTCAATCCCACGCGCACCGCCATCCTCAAAGTGCTCAGCCGCATGGGAGCCCACATGCTCGATATCGTCCACCACTCGGACGGCGAACCCATCGGCAATATCGAAATCCACGGTGCGCCGCTCACAGGCACCACTCTGCTAGAAAGCGAGATCCCCAATCTCATCGATGAAATTCCCGTCATCGCCGTCGCCGCCGCCCTGGCGCAAGGACGCACGGTCATCCGCAACGCCCGCGAACTCCGCGTCAAGGAAACCGATCGAATCACCACCGTCGTGGACAACCTCCGCGCCATGGGAGCCCAAGTCCAGGAATTCGAGGATGGCATGGAAATCGACGGCGGCCATCCGCTCCACGGCGCGCAAATCGACAGCTTCGGCGACCACCGCATCGCCATGGCCTTCGCCATCGCCGGACTTTTTGCCAAGGGGGAAACCATCATCCGCAACACCGATTGCGTGAACACCTCCTATCCCGGCTTCGCCCACCACCTCGACGCCATCCGCCGCGAACGCTCCAACGCCGCCGATTTCACCCTGCCAACCGTTTCCCGCGAGTGACTCCCAACCCCTCCCCCGCCCCGCATTTCGCCATCGCCATCGATGGTCCCGCCGCCTCCGGCAAAAGCACCCTCGCCAGACTGTTAGCGATGCGTCTCGGACTCATCATGGTCAACTCCGGCGCCATGTACCGCGCCATCACCTGGAAAGTCCTCCAGGAAAACATCGATCCCCAAGACGCCGGAGCGGTCGCCGGTCTGCTAGACCGCATCGCAATCCAATGCGGTTGCGACGGCATGATGTCCACCATCGCCATCGACGGCATCGACCCCGGTGACGAACTCCGCGGCGAAGCCATCAACGGCAACGTCTCAGTGATCGCCGCCATCCCCGCAGTTCGGGAAAAACTCATCGATCTGCAACGTGGTTACCTGGCGCACGCCAGCATCGTCATGGAAGGCCGCGACATCGGCTCCGTCGTCTTCCCCGACACCCCATACAAAATCTACGTCGATGCCGATGAAGAAGTGCGCGCCGCCCGCCGCGGCGACGAGGGCCAGATCGATTCCATCGCCCAACGCGACGCCGCTGATAGCAAAAGAACCGCCGCGCCGCTCGTCGTCGCCGCAGGCGCCGTCATCCTCGACACCTCCCATCACACCATTGAATCCGGCGTGGCCGCGGCTTTGGAAATCCTCAAACAGCAGGGACTGGCCATCATCGCCGGGTGACCCGCGCACCGCTACCGCGGATTTGTCTCAGTGCTGCCGGCCACTCCTGCCGCACACAAATAGAGCGCAAAACCCAATTTCAGCCGGATCTAGCGAGCTTATCATTCTCCATGCCTGCACGCCCCATGCTCGCGGACCGCCCGGAGGATCGGTCCCTGGCTTCGGCACTTTGCGCTTCATTCCCGGATGATCGTGGCCCAGCGTGACCGGCGTGGATGGGAATCGCTCGGGAGTTTTGGCCGCTGTGGCCGCGTTTTTCTTGTGGGGCATTCTGCCGGTGTTCTGGAAACAGCTCGATTTCCTGTCGCCGCCCTCAATTGTGGCGCAACGCACGCTTTGGTCGCTGCTCATTCTGCTGGGGATCCTGGCGTGGCGGCGGGAAGGAAGGCTTCTGCTCGATGGCATGCGCAATCCGCGGGCGGCGGGATGGCAATTGCTGTCCGGCTGCCTGTTAGCCTCGAATTGGCTGCTTTACGTCTGGGCGACCCTGAACGGCCGGATTCTTGAGGGCGCGCTCGGTTATTACCTCAATCCGTTCTTCAACATGCTGTTCGGATTCCTGTGGTTCGGGGAAAGGCACAAGCCGCTGCAACTCGCGGCCATCGGCCTGGCACTGGCTGGCGTGGCGCTTCAGATCCCGGCAATCGGCGGGTTTCCTTGGGTGGCGCTGACTCTTGCGGTGACGTTTTCGTTGTATGCGGTGGTGAAAAAACGAGCTCCGCTGGGGTCACGGGTGGGACTTACTGCGGAAACCGGCCTACTCGCGCCGTTCGCTCTTGCCTGGCTTGTGATGAGTTCGGCCAATCCCGCAGCGGCCTTCGGCGGGAGTTGGACCAACGCGGCGCTGGTGGTGGCGGCGGGCCTTGCCACCACGCTGCCGCTGGTGTTTTTCGGCCACGCGGTGCAGAACATCCGACTGACCACGCTCGGCATCCTGCAATTCCTCGGCCCGACCCTGCAGTTTTTCATCGGCTGGAAGTTTTATGGCGAACCGATGACCGGTCCCCGCCTGCTGTCGTTCGCTCTCATTTGGCTGGCGGTGGGAATTTATGCGGTGGATGGGCTCAGCGGCGAGCGCGGAGCGAAGAGCTAGAGTCGCGAGCGTCTGTTCTTGCTCTTCGCTCGCGTCACCACGCTCAAAGGGCTTGCCGCGGGCGGCGCGGGCGGTTACCCCACACCAATGCTTGCTGATGTTCGTGCGTTGTTGATTCTCCAGGACCGGGACCGCCGCTTGCTCGCGCTTGCGAAAGATCTTGAAAAACTCCCGCTGGACGAGGCCCGGGCAAAGGGTAAATTGACCAACCACGAGCAAGCCGTCACCAAGGCCCACGATACGGTGGTCGATTGCGACCTGCGCCTGAAACGCCTCGAACTGGATGTGGGAACCCGCCGCACGACCATCCAACGCCTGAAGCTCCAGCAATTCGAGACCCGCAAAAACGAGGAATACCAGGCGCTCGGCCATGAAGTCACACGCTACGAAAAAGAAGTGGATCAACTGGAAACCCGGGAGCTCGAACTGATGGAAGAAATGGACGTGCTGCGCGGCGCGTTGAAAGCGGCGGAAGCCGTGCGTGCCCACGACCGCACATTGGTGGAGGAGGATCTCGCCTCGATCACCCAGCGGCGGGAACGCCTGGAAGCCGAACGGCGCGAGGTTTCCTCCGAACGGGAACAACTCGCCAGCCAGGTTTCGGAAGAGATTCTCCCACTTTATCTTCGTCTCATGAAGTCCAAAGCCGGGGTTGCCGTGGCACCGCTGGATGAAGGGAAATGCGGCGGCTGCCACATGAAACTCATAACCTCCACCGTGGTGGCCGTCCAGACCGCCAAGGAACTCGCCCGCTGCGAGGATTGCGGCCGGATTTTGTATGTGGAAGACTGAACCCCCAGTCACTCACGAATTCCTTCCGGCGTTTCTCAAGCACTCAAGGAGGGGCGGACTCCGATCCGCCTCGTCCATGGTATGCCAATGAGGAGTGGTAAACCGCTTTCCATTCGCTGCGCATGGGCTTCGGCGATTCGGCGATTCGGCGCTCCTTGGAGCTGAAACCCGCCGGAGATCGCGAAGTAATACTTGGTGGTCAAACCGGCCGGCGTGATACCAAAGTGCCAGCGTTTGCCAGCCAATAGGGGTAGCGGCGGGCGGGCTGGCGTGCTAGCATCACCACCACAATGACCCCACCCATAACCTATCGTTTTTCATTTGGCCCCTGGAACATCAGCGAAGGAGCGGATCCCTTCGGCCCGGATGTCCGCAAGACTTTCCCACACGAGGAGAAGTTCGCACTCTACCGGCCCCTGGGTTTTGAGGGCGTGCAGTTCCACGACGACGACGTGGTGCCGGGAATGGATGATCTGTCTCCCGGGCAAATCCTCACCAAGGCCGGCGCAGTCAAAACCATGCTGGCCAATCAAGGACTCACGCCGGAATTCGTCGCGCCACGCTTGTGGTTCTCGCCGCAGACGACGGATGGCGCCTACACATCTAACAGCCAAGCCGACCGCGCCTATGCGTGGGACCGCACCCGCAAGTGTATCGACATCGCCCGGGCGATTGATTGCAAGGGCATCGTGCTCTGGCTCGCGCGTGAAGGCTCCTACATCCGTGAGGCCAAGGACGCTAAACTCGCCTATCAGCGGCTCTTGGAGACGCTCAATGCCATGCTCGATTATGACCCGACGATCGAGATCTGGATCGAGCCAAAGCCTAACGAACCGACCGACCAGGCGTACGTGCCAACGATCGGTCATGCGATTGCGCTGGCTTACGCATCCAATGATCCCACCCGGGTCAAAGGTCTCATCGAGAGCGCGCACGCGGTGCTAGCCGGGTTGGATGCGAGCGATGAAATGTCCTTCGCCCTGGCGCACGACAAGCTGGCGAGCGTCCACCTCAACGACCAAAACGGTTTGAAATACGATCAGGACAAGAACTTCGGTGCCGCGAACCTGCGCGCCGCATTCAACCAAGTGCGCGTGCTGGAGGAGGGCGGCTACGGACGCCGCGGTGAATTCGTCGGACTGGATGTGAAAGCCATGCGCACCCAGCGCGGTTGTCCGGTGACCGACCATTTGAAGAACAGCCGCGAGTTATTCCTGCATCTGGTGGACAAGTGGCGCACGCTCGACCACGCGCTCGTGGCACAACTCCGGGACACCCGCGATCACGAAGCCCTTGAATTATACATCCTGCGCCACCTCATGGGCATTCGCTAACCCGCGCAATGCCCTATCCCTTTGCAATCCAGCCAGGGATCCCCAGGCACCCAAGATCACCAACTCCGCCGCCGCCAATGCCCTGCCGCGCCGGGCGTATTGAGTTGGCGGCAAAGTCGAGGGACTGGGATCAATACGCTTTTTGCACTCCGCAGCAACATGGGCCCGGGCCGTCCCGTAGATGGCCCGCATGCGGATGCAGGGATGTGCGGCGGCCACAACGCGAATCGCCCTCGCGGGCACCGTCGCGTGGCTGACCTCGGCTACAGGAAGCGAAATCGAGTTCAACCGGGACATCCGCCCGATTCTCGCGGACAAATGTTTTGCCTGCCACGGCTTCGACGCAAAGACGCGCAAGGCAGGGCTGCGGCTGGATACGGCGGAGGGTGCCTATGGCCAAACGGAGAGCGGCACGGTGGCGATCCGTCCCGGCGATCTCAAGGGCAGTGAGCTGTGGGTCCGCATCCATGCCACCGATCCGGATGAAATCATGCCGCCGCGGAAGTCGCACAAAACCCTGGCACCCGCGGAAAAAGACATCCTCCGCGAGTGGATCGGGCAGGGCGCGCACTATCAGAAACACTGGGCGTTTGCCGCGCCGCGCCGGCCGCCGGTCCCGCCTGGCGCACACGCCAACCCGATCGATGCGTTCATTGCCGGCCGTCTGAAACGCGAAGGACAGGTCCCCTCACCGGAGGCCGACCGCACCACGCTGATCCGCCGCGTGACGCTCGATCTCACCGGATTGCCGCCAAGCCCCGCAGAGCTCGAGGCCTTCCTCGCTGACTCTTCGGCGCAGGCCTATGAGCGGGTGGTGGACCGCTTGATGGCCACCCGGGATTATGCCGAACGCCGCGCGCAGGACTGGCTCGACCTTGCCCGCTACGCCGACACGCGCGGCTATGCCGACGACAAGCCACACGACATCTGGCCGTTCCGCGACTGGGTGATCGCGGCCACCCAGCGCAATCAGCCGTTCGATCAATTCACCATCGATCAACTCGCCGGCGACATGCTGCCGGATGCGAGCACCGAACAGCGCGTCGCCTCCGCCTTTCACCGCAATGCTCCGCAGGCGAAGGGCCAGACTTATCCGACGGAGGAATACCGGCTCAAGGGCGTGGTGGACCGCCTCAACACCACGGCAACGGTCTGGCTCGGACTGACGATGGGATGCGCGGAGTGCCACGACCACAAGTTCGATCCCATTCCCCAAGTGGATTACTATCGGATGTTCGCGCTCTTCAATAACATCGAGCACTCCGGCGAAGGGTTCACCCAAGGAGGGCCTCATATAGAAATCGAAACGGCCGACAAACAGAAACTATCCATTCCGGTGATGAAGGAACGCCTTCAGCCGCGCGAGACCTTCGTGCATCTGCGGGGAAATTTCCTCACGCCCGGCGACAAGGTGACTCCGGGTGTTCCCGCGATGTTCGGCCTCACGGAAACACAACAGCCGCGCAACCGGCTGGAATTCGCCCGCTGGCTGGTGAACGGCAACAACCCCCTGGTCGCCCGGGTCGTTGTGAACCGTTTCTGGCAAAGCTGTTTCGGTTACGGCCTGGTGCGGACACCCGCGGATTTCGGTCTTCGCGGCGAATGGCCCGCGCATCCGGAGTTGCTGGATTGGCTGGCCTGCGAATTCGTCGAGTCCGGCTGGGACATGAAACGCTTGCACCGCCAGATCGTCACCTCGGCCACCTATCGCCAGACCGCACGCATTCCGCCGCAGCTCGCCGCCCGCGACCCACAGAACCGCTGGCTGATGTGCATGCCGCGGGTGCGCCTGCCCGCTGAGCAAATCCGCGATCAGGCGCTCGCCATCGGCGGCCTGCTCAAGCCTGCCACCAGTGGCCGCAGTGTCTTCCCGCCACAGCCTGACCAATACTGGGAGGATCGCGACCTGCCCGGCAAATGGACCACCAGCACCGGCCACTCCCTGCACTTCAAGAGCCTTTACATCTACTGGCGCCGGATGGCCCTGCATCCCACCATGGAACTGCTTGACGCCCCGGCCCGCGCCGTTTGCACCGCCCGCCGCAATACCGCCAACCTGCCAACCCAGGCGCTCGTCACCCTCAACGATCCCATCTTCGTGGAAGCCGCCCGCGCCATGGCGCAACGCGTTCTAACTGAAGCGCCGGCGGACAACCCCGCCCGTCTTGAGCTTGCCTTCCGGCTCTGCCTGAGTCGCAAGCCCGACGCGCCGGAACAGTCCCGCTTTCTAACATTCATCGAACAACAAACCCGGCGCTACCCGGACGACCTGCCCGCCGCGTGGTCGAGCATTGCCACGGTGCTGATGAATCTCGATGAAACCCTGACCCGCCCCTGATGATGTCCCCTTCCCTCGCCGCCGCTCTATCAAGAAGAGCCTTTCTCGGGCGCTCGGCCGCGGGGCTGGGACCCCTCGCGCTGGCATCCTTGCTGAAACCCAAGCTGTTCGCCGCTGGCTCCAGCGGTTTGCCCGGCCTCCCGCAACTCATCCCAAAAGCCAGGCGCGTCATCTTTCTCTTCATGGCCGGCGGGCCGTCGCACGTCGATTTGTTCGATCCCAAACCCAGACTCAACCAACTCGACGGCAAAACAATCCCGCCGGAGTTACTCAAAAACCACCAGCAGTTCGCCCTGATCCGCGGCACCCCGAGCCTCAAGGGATCTCCCTATGAGTTTCAGCGGCACGGCCAGTCCGGCATGGTGATATCCGAGTTGCTGCCGCATCTGGCCAAAGTCGCCGACGAACTCACGGTGATCCGGTCGATGCACACCGATACGAACGTGCATGACCCGGCCGTGAACTTCATGAACTGCGGCACGCTGCTAGGCGACCGCCCCACGCTCGGCGCATGGCTTTCATACGGACTGGGATCGGAGAACCAGGACCTGCCCGCATATGTCGTTCTAACATCCGGAACGAGCGATGGCCAGCCGTTGTTGCAGAGCTTCTGGGGTAATGGTTTTCTGGACTCGCGCCATGCCGGAGTGCCGTTCCGCAACAGCGGCGCTCCGGTATTGCATCTGGCCAATCCGGCGGGCGTCACCACCGCCGACCGCCGCCACGAGCTCGACATGATCCAGTGGATGAACCACCGCCAGAGCAACTCCCTGGCCGATCCGGAGATCGCCTCGCGCATCGCCTCCTACGAGCTGGCATTCCGCATGCAGGCCAGCGTGCCGGCGCTGGCCGATCTCAAGCAGGAACCACAGCACATTCTCAAACTCTACGGCGCGCACCCCGAAAAACCGTCGTTCGCCCGCAACTGCCTGTTAGCCCGGCGGCTGGTCGAACGCGGCGTGCGCTTCGTGCAGCTCTATGACCGCGGCTGGGACTCGCACACCAACATCGACATGGAGCACAAGCGCCAGTGCGCCGCCTCCGACCAGCCCGCGGCCGCGCTCATCGCCGATCTCAAACAGCGCGGACTGCTGGAAGACACGCTCGTCATTTGGGGCGGCGAGTTCGGCCGCACTCCGGTGGCCCAGGTGGCGGGGAAAACCTGGGGCCGCGACCACCACCCGCATGCCTTCACCATGTGGCTCGCTGGTGGCGGCATGAAACCCGGCATCACCTATGGCGCAACCGACGAATTCGGCTATCACACCACCGAAAACCCGGTCCACGTCCACGACCTGCACGCGACCGTCCTCCACCAACTTGGCATCGACCACGAGCAACTCACCTTCCGCACCCAAGGCCGCGACTTTCGTCTAACCGACGTGGCGGGAAAGGTGGTTCGCCCGATTCTCGCGTGATCGGATGGCAACGACCACCCGGAAACGGGAAGCTGGCCATCGGGATTTTTAGTCGGGGGCGGATTCCGTGCGTGATGCAACTGAAGATGGCGGACTCTTTCTCAGATCAGGGTCAGGCGAGTCACCGACTCGCGGTCCCGGTGCAATGAACCGCCGGGAGCGCGGGTTTCCAAACCCGGACGCCCATGAGATGTGCAAGCCAAGGCCCCGCATGGCGGCTTCTTTCTCAGATCATGGTCAGGCGAGTCACAGACTCGCGGTCCTAGGGCAATGAACCGCTGGGAGCGCGGGTTTCCAAACCCGCACGCCCATGAGATGTGAAAGCGAAGGCCGCGCATGGCGGATTCTTTCTCAGATCAGGGTCAGGCGAGTCACCGACTCGCGGTCCCAGGGCAACGAACCGCCGGGAGCGCGGGTTTCCAAACCCGCACGCCCATGAGATGTGAAAGCCAAGACCCCGCATGGCGGATTCTCTCTCAGATCATGGTCAGGCGAGTCACAGACTCGCGGTCCCGGCGCAACCGCACTGCCCCGTGCAAAAATCCGCCCTGCGCGGCAGGAGCCGGGCGGAAATTCGGTTTTTCATTCGCGCGTGGCGTGTGCTAGGTCATGGGCGTGAATCCACCCGAAGTCCCGATCCTGCCGCAAATCGACGAGACGCAGAAAATCACCGAAGAGGAAATCCGCAAACAAGAGCTCTTCGAGTTGGAGATCGAGGACCGCACGCTGCTGTCCGGACCGAGTTCCCGCCTGCACAATTTCATGACCCTGTTCCGGGTGGCTAAAGACCTGCTGACGGCCTTCCGCGCGCTGCATTTCGCCGGGCCATGCGTCACGATTTTCGGCTCGGCGCGGACCAAACCAGGCTCGCGCTATTATGAAATGGCCCGCGGCATGGGTGCCGCCTGCGCCCGACTCGGCTTCACCGTGATGACCGGTGGCGGACCGGGAATCATGCAGGCTGGCAATCAGGGCGCACACGAAATCGGCGGACGTTCGATCGGCGTGAACATCGAACTGCCCTTCGAACAGGAACTCAATCCCTACGTCCAACATTCGATCACCATGCGTTACTTCTTCACCCGCAAGGTGGTGCTGGTGAAGTATTCCTACGCCTTTATCGTGATGCCCGGCGGTGCCGGCACGCTGGACGAGATGTTTGAAACAATGACGCTCATCCAGACCGGAAAACTCAAGGGATTCCCGATCATCCTGATGGGCAAGGACTATTGGCAGCCGCTGATGGATTTTGTCTATCAGATGGCGGAGGAGGGCACGATCAGCCCGGACGATCCGGAGTTGATTTTCTTCACCGACGACATTGAGGACGCGGTGGCGCATCTTCAGCGGCACGCCGTGCGGCAATTCGGCCTGCGCCGCAAACGCACTCCCAGGCCGATGCGCATTCTCGGGGAAAAATCGCTGGGACGTTAGGTTTTCCTGCCGAAGGCCTGAATTAGCAGGCCCTTATAAATCTCTGCCTGTGGAGAGGTCGTGGCAAGTCCGCGGACTCCAAGTGTCCGTGCGGCCGGAGGATGAAGAAATTTGAAAAGGGACCGGGCTGCCGCGCGTATTGGGGCGATTGCACTCCCTCCGCGGTGTGTGGAATATGCGTGGGAAATTTCAGCGAACATTCGAGACATGAAATCCGAACGAATCCATCAATTCATCCTGAGCGGTGCGGCCTTCGGTCTGCTGTCTTTGGGGCAGGCAGGTGCGGCGCAGGCAGGCAAGGGGCCGGTCAAGGTCTTCATTCTCGCCGGACAGTCGAACATGGAAGGCCATGGCGTCATCAAGGGACAACCGGACCAGAAGGGAACCCTAGAAACCCTGACCCAAGACCCGGCCACAGCACCGCGCTTCAAGCATCTTCTGGACAAGGATGGAAACTGGATCGTGCGTGATGACGTGTCGCTTTCCTACTATGCGACGAAGTGCCCGCTGACCATCGGCAAGAGCGCGGCAAGCAACGCGATCGGGCCCGAGCTCGCATTCGGATGGATGGTCGGGGACTATCTTGAGAATCCGGTGTTGCTCATCAAGTTCGGACCGGGCGGCTGCAGTCTCGCGGGTCCGTGGCGGCCGCCAAGTTCCGGCAAGGCCAAGGGAAAAAACGCCGAACTGGAGCGCGGCCCGGGGGTCGGCGATCAGTATGACGGCATGATTGCGGGGGTGAAAAAACAACTCGCAACCCTCAAGACCGATTTCCCCGACCTGGGCGACAAGGGGGTTGAGATCGTCGGCTTCGGCTGGCACCAGGGCTGGAACGATGGATGCAGCATGGATGACTCGAAGGAGTATGAAAAGAACATGGGCAACTTTATCCGCGACGTGCGCAAGGACCTCGGTTTGCCGAAACTGCCGTTTGTGATCGGCGGCAGCGGCTTTGGCGGTTGGAACCAGAAGACCGACCGGCGGCTGATGGTCATGGATGCGCAGGCGGCGGTGGCGAAGTCCAATGAGTTCAAAGACACCGTGCGTTATGTGGAGACCCGCGACTTTTTCCGCCACGGAAGCGTTTCGCCGCGCCCGATCGCCTATCACTGGTGCTGCAACGCCGAGAGTTACTATTTGATTGGCGAAGGCATGGGCAAGGCGATGGTGGAATTGCTCGGCGGCCCGAAAGCTCCGGCCAATCCAACGGGGCCTTCCGAAAAGAAATAATCCGCACAACACACATTGAACCCAATGAAGAACCAATCGACGCGATGGCTCGGTATTTACAGCCTGTTGCTGCTGTTGCCCGCGAATGTCCAGGCATGGGAACCCAATGCCAAGGATCTGGATGCGGCGGCCACCAGTGGTGATTTCACCGGCTACTTTTCCAATCTATCTACTTGGCTGGGACAAAAGGTGCCTGCGGAGCCGGGCAAAATCACCGATGCCGCATTGAAGGATCTGCTCAAGGATCCGGCGTTCGTGAACACCCTGGATCAACGGCAGTTCATTGCCAAACTCGGTGCCGATAAGATCGGGGCTTTCGCCAAGGCGGATCCCGCCAACCCGGCGTTTCTCGGATGGATTCTGAAGAACACGGAGGTCATGGATTTGTTTCTCGGCGCAGTCGGTCCTACCGCAATCCCTAACCGTGATGAAAACGCTTACAGCGTATCTCCGGCGGCCCTCGATATCTGGCGGACGATTCTCAAGGCCGATCCCGACGCCAAGGAGGGCATCTATCGGAAACTTGCCATGGCCACCGCCATCGCCCCGCCCGGCAGCGGCGCCCGCGGCGCCGGTCAGCCGGAAAAGCCGGTGGCGCCATTGGCGCGCTATCAGTATTTCAAGGCCGCACACAAGAACAAGGAGTTGTTTCCAAGCTTCGACAACCTAACCGTGTGGGAATACACCAAGGTCGTCCAGTCGGGCGGCTCCAATGAGGATCTCACCTGGGCACGCGAAATGGTCAACACGTGGCGGCCCGACTTGCGCGTCAACGAGCAGGTCGTGGAAACCACTCGCGAAGTGTGGCGCAGGAACTCGCCGATTCAGTTTGCAGGCAGTTATCAGAATGTGCTGACCGGCGGCGGCAAGTGCGGCCCCCGCTCCTCATGGGCGGTTTTCGTGTGTCAGGCGTTCGGGATTCCCGCGATCGGCGTGGGGCAACCGGCCCACGCCTGCGCGGCGGCAAAATCGGCCTATCCGGAAACCCAGCCGCAGCCCGGCAGTGCGTGGAAAGTCCATCAGGGCATGGGCTGGCATGTGTCGAAACTCGATGGAACCACCGGTCCGGTCTTTCTTGAGGCGGTCAATGAGCGGGCGCTGGCGGAATTCCCGCAAATCGAGCACCTGCGCTGGCTGGCCTCGGGCGTTGCCGCCAAGGAACAGGCGGAGGCGATCCGCGCCGTGGCTAGCAAAATCCGCGCGGCGGCTCCGGTTGCGCCTGCCGCGCCGGCCCCCGCTCCCGCGCCGGAAATCGACCCGAATGTGGAAGGTGTGGCCAAGACCTCGGCATCAGGTGTGGTGACCGCGCCCGCCGTCCCGGAAGAACCGTTCAAGGTCGTGCCGGGCACTATCCACATCGAAGCCGAAACGTTTTCCAACAGCTTTGCCGAAGCCGCCTTTCCGAGCGAACAGAAGGGCTGCGTCTATGTGCTCGATTGTTTCACCGGCGGCAAACAACTCAATCTTCAGAAGAACATGAAGACCTGCTGGGTGGACTACCCGGTCGAGGTTCCCGAGTCGGGGAATTATGAATTCGTGGCAAGAGTGGCGGTGGTCAACCTCGAGCAGGTGTTGGACGTCGGCATTGGCGAGAACAAGCTGGCGACCGTCAACATCCCCAGCACCCACGGGGTGTGGGTGACGACCGATCCGGTGGCGGTGAAACTGGAAAAGGGTACAAGGACTTTGCGCATTTCCGCTCCGATGCAGAGAGGTGTTGCAATCCGATGGCTCGAACTGAAATCCAAACAATAACACAATGAAAATGACAATGAACATTTGGCAGGCAGCGGCAGCGCTGATGATCGGCGCAACCTTTTCCACCGCGCTGCGGGCGGCGGAGTTGCAGGTCAAGGACGGACAAAAAATCGCCTTCATGGGCGATTCGATCACCCAGGCCGGCGCCGCCCCCAAGGGCTACGTCACGCTGGTGATCCGCGGGTTGGAGGCGGTGGGCGTGAAGACGACCGCCATCCCCGCCGGTATCAGCGGCCACAAATCCAACAACATGCTGGAACGCCTCGAACGCGATGCCTTGAGCAAAAAGCCGGATTGGATGACGCTGAGCTGCGGCGTGAATGACGTCTGGCACGGCGCGAATGGCGTGGGGCTGGACGCATACAAGCAAAACATCACAAAGATCGTCGATCAATGTCAGGCCGCGGGAGTCAAGGTGATGATCCTCACCTCGACGATGATTGGTGAGGACGAACCCAATCCGAACAATCAAAAACTGATCACCTACAATGAGTTCCTGCGGACCCTCGCCAAGGAGAAGAATTGCTTGTTAGCCGACTTGAATGCCGACATGCAGGCCATCATCACCAAGGCCGGCCCCGAGAAGAAGGGCAACATCATCACCTCGGACGGAGTGCACATGGCTCCCGCCGGCAACGAGATGATGGCCACCGGAGTGCTCAGGGCGTTTGGTCTCAGCGATGAGCAAATCGCAAAGGCAAAGCAAAGCTGGGCGGATCCCAAGCCCGCGCAATAACAGTCCCGCGGCTCGCTAAGCTGTGCAAATCCTGCGGCCAGGACTTGGCCGCACATTCTCGAACTCTTCCCATCCACCATGAAACAACAAAGCTCCGTTTTCCATCACCACAAACTTCACCTGATCCTAGGTGCCGCCATCATCGTCAGTGCAATCCCCGCCGCGGCGGACGTGCGCCTGCCGAAGATTTTCACCGACAACATGATGCTGCAACGGGACCAACCGGTGCGGGTATGGGGATGGGCTGACGCCGGCGAGGAGGTGAGCGTGACGGTGGCCGGAAAATCCGCAGCCACCAAGGCGGACGCCCAGGGCGCGTGGAAAGTCGAACTTCCCGTCATCAAACAAGGCGAGAATCTGGAGCTGACGGTGAAGGGTAAAAACATCCTGAGTCTGAAGAATGTGATCGTCGGCGACATCTGGGTTTGCTCCGGCCAATCGAACATGGAATGGAATCTTGGCCAATCTAATGGACAGGAAGACATCAAGGCCGCGGGCTTTCCGAAGATCCGCCGCATCAAGTTCCACCATACGCAGACCCCCGAGCCGCAGCCGGATGCACCCGCCGCGACGCCATGGCAGGTTTGCTCGCCGGAAACAGTCGCCCAGTTCACGGCGGTGGGTTTCTATTTCGCCCGTGAGATTCAAGAGAAGACCGGGGTCCCGATCGGCATCGTGGATTCCAACTGGGGCGGGACCAGGATCGAGCCATGGGTGGCGGACGAGGGCCTCGGTCTGGTGGATTCTTTGAAACCGGAGTTCACCGCACGGCAGGAAGCGTTGAAAGCCTATCAGACCCAGTTGCCCGTCGCCTTGACCGGCATGGAGAACTGGATCGCCCAGACTCGCAAGAATCTGGCTGCGGGTGTCCAGACGACTCCGCCGCCGGTGATCCCCGGCATGCCGTCCTCGAAGAGCTCCTACAGCGGCATGTATAACGCAATGATCCATCCCATCGTGCGGTTTCCCATCAAGGGCGCCCTTTGGTATCAGGGCGAATCCAACGGCACCGAGGGTGAAGCCTATTACGACAAGAAGCGCGCTCTGATCGGCGGTTGGCGCAAGCAGTGGGGGATCGGCGATTTTCCGTTCTATTTCGTGCAACTCGCCAACTTCCAGGCCCCAACGCAGGATCCTGCGGGCGGCAATGGCTGGGCCAAACTCCGCGAGGCTCAAACCAAGTCGCTTTCCATTCCTAACACCGGCATGGCGGTCATCATCGACACGGTGGCGCTCCCCGAAGCCAACGACATTCATCCGAAAAACAAATTCGACGTGGGCATGCGTCTTGCCCTGTGGGCCTTGGCCAAGGACTATGGCAAAAAGGACGTGGTCTATTCGGGCCCGCTGTTCAAGGCGCTCAAGATCGAAAATGGCAAGGCTCGTCTCGCCTTCGATCACACCGGCAAAGGCCTGATGCTCGGCAAGAAAGACGGCCGCAATCCCGCGGTTGAGAACAAGGAGGGCAAACTCCAGCGCTTCGCCATCGCCGGGGCCGACAAGAAATGGTTCTGGGCCGACGCGGTCATCGATAACAACACAGTCACGGTTTCCTCTCCCGATGTCAAGGAACCCGTGGCGGTGCGTTATGCGTTCGAAATGAACCCGGACGGTGCCAATCTCTACAACCGCGACGGACTTCCCGCCTCGCCCTTCCGCACGGATGATTGGTGAGCCAGTGCTCCGGCAAATCATCCGGAACTAACCAATCGCGGTGCGGGTAATAGCCCGCACCGCGCTTTTGCTTGCAACCGCCGGGGTGACTGGAGTGCTGTGTCCGGAAGGCACGGTGCCGTCAGGAGAAAAGTGAGTGAAATAATCCATCCATCCATGAGAATAGACCGCCTGTTCCCTTCCATTTGGTTCACGTGTCTCGCCGTCGCCTGCGGGGCGCAACCGCCTGTTCCGCGGGTGGCGGCCTCCGCATGGAAGGCGGGCGAACTGCCTGTCTATTGTGATCCGGATGACGGCTGGGCCAGGGATCCATCCATCATTAGGGTTGGCGATACCTGGCACATGTATTATACCAGCGCCAACCCATGGCAGGATGGCGGAGCCGGCGGCAAAGGGGAGCCGCGAATCGATCATGCGACCTCGCCCGATGGCCTCAATTGGACCAGGCAGGGTGTGGCCATTGAAAAAGGCAAAGCAGGTGAATGGGATGAGGAACGCCCACAGGCTCCGGCCAAGCCGATTTTGAAAGACGGAGTTTATTACATGTATTACGCCGGGAAGTGTGCCAGCCGATCCGTCTAGATCGGCTATGCCGCATCCACCGACCTTCGCACGTGGAAGAAACACCCTGGAAATCCGGTGCTCAACACGGGCAAATGCAACGACCCCTTTGTCTATCTTGAAGACGGGATCTATTATCTACTTTCAAGCCACCCGTGACGGGGGCGCAAATTTCAAATCGGACTGGCCAAACAATCCGTGCCCGTGATCCCCGCGTCCGAAAAATAGATCAAGTGACCGTGACGAAAGCCCTAAAAACCTAACGCTGGGTGGTCTGGGCTACGCCTCGGCGGTGACGGCGGCGGACGACCCTCTGGTCGCTGGCTTTCGCCAACCACCCGATTCGTCCCGGATGTGGACGTGGTGGTTCTGGCTGTGCGTCAGGGTGGACCGAGCCCGAACAGGCGTGCAAGCGGCATGTGAGCTCCGAATCCGTTCTAACAGGGATTCGGGGCTTCATTGGCAGGCTGCCGAATCCTCCGGCGGATTGGCGCTTCTATCAGGATGTGGCGGTCCAGGCTTTTCCCGGCGGTGCCGGCGGGCCAATGGAAGGTGCTGCGCATCGGATATACCCTAACTGGGAGGATGACATCATGGTCGTCGTCCACGGGCCTGGGTTTGGAGGAACAGATTTCGTCCGATGGAGAGGACCTGTCGTTTGTCGAAGTCCGCATCGTGGACAAGGACGGCAATCTCTGCCCGAACGCCGACCAGATGATTCGTTGCGCCATTGAGGGCCCCGGCGTGATCGCAGGAGTGGACAACGGCGATCCGACCAGCCACGCACCGTTCAAAGCCACGCAGCATAAGGCGTTTCACGGGCTGTGCCTGGGCGTGACCAAGGCGGCCCGCACTCCGCGCGAGATCCGCCTGAGCGTCACGCCGGAGGGCTTGGTTTCCGAACCGGTGGTGATCACCATCAGCCGATAGATCCGAGCATCAATGAAGACCAAATGGTATCGGAAACTGGTGGTCGCCACGGCAATCGAAGTGTTGGCTCAGCAGGGCGGAAAGGCGGAGGTTTTTTGAATTGCGACGAGTCTGTGTTGGGTCTTGTGGAACCCGGGTGCGTCGATATGCTGATTACCTTTACGGATGTTACTACCCTGCGCCTGACCGTCCATCTGAAGAAATGAAAACCAAACCGATGAAACACACCCGCAGAACATTCCTGAATCAATTCACCGCCGCCGCGACGCTTGGCCCCTTCATCCTGCCCTCGCAGATCTGGTCGGCCCCGACCGGACCGGGCGGCAAGATCACGCTGGGCTTCATCGGCACCGGCAATCAGGCGAACGGTCTGCTCGGCGCCTTCCTCAGTCAACCCGAAGTGAAGGTGCTCGCTGTCTGCGACGTGGATACCGCCCGCCGGAACGCCGCCAAGAAACGCGTGGACGATGCTAACAAAAATACGGACTGCATCGCCTACAACGATTTCCGCGAGCTGGTCGGTCGCAAGGACATCGATGCGGTCTGCATCGCCACGCCCGACCATTGGCACGCGATTGCGACGATCGCCGCGCTGCGCGCCGGCAAGGACGTGTATTGCGAAAAGCCTCTCACACACAACATTCACGAGGCGGTCGAGGTGATGAAAGCCGTGGCGGCCAACAAGCGCGTGCTGCAAACCGGTTCGATGCAGCGTTCGATGAAGGAGTTCCGCATCGCCAGCCAGTTGGTGCGCAACGGCGTGATCGGCAAGCTGAGTCATGTCGAATGTGCGTTTGGCGGTCCGCCCAAACCATCCGACTCACTTCCCGTCGAAGCGACTCCTGCGGGGTTGGACTGGGATTTGTGGAATGGCCCGGCACCGATGCGCGGCTATAACAAGGCCTTGTGCCCGATGAACGGCTTCGGGAGTTGGCGCTCGTTCCGCGAATATGGCAGCGGCGGAGTGGGGGACTGGGGCGCGCATCATCTCGACATCGCGCAGTGGGGATTGGGGATGGATGAAAGCGGGCCGGTGCAAGTGATCGCCGCGGGAGGTGGCAGCGGTTGCAAGCTGGTGTATGCGAACGGTGTTTACGTTGAGCACAAGGGCGGCTTCGGCGTGCATTTCCATGGCTCGAATGGCGAGGTGCTTGTCAACCGCGGCAAGTTCGTATTGGTGGTGGATGGCAAAGTCGTCGCCCAAAGCGGCAAATACAATGGTCCTGCAAAGGCGGAGGAAGGTGAACCCAAGCGTGCGACGTCCACCGAAGCCGAGGTGCAGAAAGCCGAGCGGGCTTATCTGAAAGACGCGAAGGTCGAGCTGTATGTTAGCAAGAACCACATCACCGATTTCATTGATTGCATCAAGAGCCGCAAGAAACCCGTCACCAGTGAAATCGTCGGCGGGCACAGCGCGATCTGCTGCCACCTGATGAATCAGAGTTATTATCACAACGCCGGTTTCAAGTGGGACCCGGCGAAGTCCGAGTTTACCGGCGGAACCGGGGATCCGAAGTGGCTGACCCGCGACTACCGCAGCCCGTGGAAAGTATGAATGGCGGCGGATTCCGGCGGATCATCGGCCCAGGCTTTCAGGAAACCCACCAGTTCATGATGGCTTGCGCTGCGTGCGTTGCGAACGAAGAATCCGGCCGCCGCGCAGCCGAGTGTTAGGGAATCGGATTCGGCCAGGCCTTGGGCCAGACCAAGGCAGAAGCCTGCGTTGAAGCGGTCGCCGGCACCGGTGCTCTTCATGGGATTCGGGCAAAACCGCGCGGCCTGGATGAAACCACCGTCCGCGGCGGCGCTCACCGCTAACGAGGTCCGGTGAATGATCACGCGGCTGATGCCGAGGACCTCCCGCAGCGCGAACGCTTGTTGCAGCGTCTCATCCGGAGCGGATGCCGCTGATGGCAAGTCATGCAATCTGCTGAGGATGCCCGCCTCGTTGCCATTGAGTCCGAGTGTTAGCGGTCCGATCGGCTCGAAATCGCGCAGGGTTGCGGTCATTGCAAGGATGTCCGAGGCCGAGCGGCTTGACGGGTCAACCAGATCGATGAAAAGATTCGGGCGGTGGCTGAGTTTTGAAAACACCTCGCGCTGAAGCATGCGCCAAACCGCCGTCATGTGCGGATAGAGCGTCCAATTGGTCAATGCGATGACTTGCGCGGCCGAGCAAGCGGCGGCGAATCCGCCGTCTGCCAGGAAAGCCCGCACTGCCTCCGGCGTGAAGTCGGCGAGTTGCCTGACGGCGCTGAACATCAACTTGCCATCTTTGAATTCGAACGCCAGCGTGCGTCCCGGCTCGCCACCCCACGAGTGAAAGCCGTGACATTTCCCGGCAATTTCGCCGAATGCCGGATGCGGTGGATTGCCCAGGGTGGCGAAACAATCGACCGTGACGCCCAGTCCGGCCAGTCCGTCCGCTAGATTGACCGCGCAGCCGCCCGGATGCACATCGGTGATGACGATTTCGCGCAGGCTGCCGTGCCCGGCGGCGGCGGCGATCAGGCTGCCGAAGGCGGTGATATCTGGAACCGGGGTGAAATCATCCAGCGACCGGCGCTCGCCGACCAGGGAAATCATTTCGTCCACAAATCCATCGAAGCCGGTTACCACATTGCAGCCTCGCGGATTCAGGCCATCCACACGACGGGCGAGATCTAGCAGGCATGCGCGGGGGGAGGAACGGGTTGCGGGGTGATTCATGAACTTGCCAGGATGAAGGCTCAACGATAGCTCGTTTTGTTGAGGGTCAGTTGCAGGTCCTGTTGGAGCGCGCGCTGCGGCTTGATGCCGGTCTGCTGCAAAACCGAGTGATAGGCCTTGACCGCGTCCGTCGGCGAGATCTCGCCATCCACCACGCGGCGGAGGAACTCGATAAAGGCGAACGGGCTTTCCGATAGATTGATTTTGCGCCCGAATAGCGCGACCCGCGCACCGTGCTTGCGGGCATCGTGAATCAATTGGAAGGCGTCGAGTGTCGTTCCCGCGCCGCCGCCGAGGATGCCGACGACAAGATTGGAATCGTATGAGACCAGCTCTTCAAGCGGTCCGGGGCCATTGTAGGGAATCTTCAAAAACACCGGCCGGCCAGCTGCCGTCACCCCGGCAAGAGTGCGGATGATGTGGTCGTTCAGGAACGCAGCGACCTTCCTGTCCGGAATTCCGGGATTGACGTTGGGGTTGAAGGCTTCGAGGAAGTAGCGGAAGCCCTTGCGCTCGGCCTCGAGGCGGAAGTCATGGAAATCCTGCAGCGCCTTGTAATCCCAGTCGATATTGTTAGTGAAGGTGATTGAATAAAGTCCGAGATCCGCACCGGTGAACGGCGCGCTGTGATCATGGGTAAGGCGGCCGTATTTGATGTGGTCGATGGTCGCCGAGCGAAATGATCGCGACGGATGGTCGGTCGGGTATTTTCCGCCGCGCACGGCCCACACATCCGAGGAGTCGTTGGCGCGGGCGGCGGGCGTGATGTCGGAGTTCGCGAAAAGGTTTTCGTTGATGGCGAGTTGTTCGACGTTCGACGCGGAGAGCAGCACGATGTCCACGATGTCCTGGGCAATCACGGCGCGAATTTGCTCGCGGTATTGAGAGAGTGTTTTCCAGCAACCTTCCGACTCGTTGTAGCCATGGCGGCAGGATCCGCTTTGTGGGCCGGGGGCGGTGATGCCGAACGCCATGTCGGCGTCCTTGGCGTCCGCGAGGATGAAGTCGGCGGGCGCGGTGGAGCCGTTGAGAAGGTTGGCGAGCTTGCGTTCGAGTCGTTTCATGAAGGGATGGACATAAGACCGGCAGATGGACGAAGTGGCAAGCCCGCCTCATCACGATCTGCGCCGCAGGTGGCGGACTTGATTGCGAGGTAACGGTTCCGAGTGAACTTATCCGGCGCCTGGCAAGGTGATCAGATGCGCGCAAGCCGGGACTCGATTTCTCAATGTGTGGCTTAAAATGTGTAGGAACCTGGCTTCGAAAGCGATGCCGGGCGGTTGAAACGATGGTGCTGTCGGCATTTCGATCGTTTCCGGGGGTGTGTGCAAGGGCAGCGGATCCGAAAAAACCGGGCACGGGATGGAAAAATTGTTGCGATCAGGGTGTCAGATGATGAGACTTCGCACGGCGCTTTCCTCATGGGCGCAATGACCCGATCAAACCGGTTGAACCCACCGGGCGGATATTGTTTTGCTCCGAACCACCCGTTATGAACACCACCCGCCGCCAGTTTCTGCAACGCCTCGCGCCAGTGGCGGGGATGATCGCCGCACCTAACATCCTGCGGGCCGCCAACCTCAATGGACGTCTGCAACATGCCTGCATTGGCGTGGGAGGGATGATGGGATTCAATGATTTACAAAATTTCAAACAGCACCCTCGGACCGATGTGGTGGCGATCTGCGATGTGGATGCCCGGAATCTGGAACGGGCGCTGAAGGAGGTGCCGAACGCGAGACCCTACCGCGATTGGCGCGAGATGCTGGCGAAGGAAGGCGGCAAAATCGACTCGATCAACGCCACGGTTCCCGACCACATGCACGCGGCGATCTGCTATTCGGCCATGAAGGCAGGCAAACATGTGTATTGTCAAAAGCCGATGTGCCACGATGTGGCGGAAGTGCGCGCCTTGACCCGGATAGCGGCGGAAAAGAAGCTCAAGACCCAGTTAGGCAATCAGCATTCGTCAGGCACCGGCGACCGCATGGCAGTGGAGTATCTCAAGGCCGGTGTGATCGGGAAAATCAAACACGTTTATCTGTGCTCGAACCGGGCCTCCGGGATGGACTATCGCCTGGGGCAACCCAAGCCGGAGCAGGCACCAGCGCCGCCTGAGGTCGAATGGGACCTATGGCTGGGCACGGCTCCCCTGCGGCCCTATGCGCGCGAGGTCTATCATCCAAGCAAGTGGCGCTCGTGGCTGGATTTCGGAACCGGTTGGAGTGGGGATATCGGTTGTCACATTTTCAGTGCGCCGTGGAAGGCCCTCGGACTCAAAGCGCCACTCACCATCCAGGCCCGGGTGAACAAGGCCTGGCTGGATTCCCCCGAGCGCCGCGCTCAATTGTGGGCGCAGGCCAACCACATCACCTGGACGTTTCCCGGCAACGATCTAACGATTCCCGGCCAACCGTTGACCGTGGAATGGTTCGATGGGGTGGAACCCGATTTCTACATTCCCGAGGAGTTCCGAAAACTCTATCCGGGCGCAAGATTTCCCGAAGAGGCGGCCATGTTCATCGGCGAGGATGGCGCGCTGCTCCTGCCACACACCAGCGGCCCTCAGTTGCTGCCACGTGAAAAGTTCGAGAGTGTGGTGCGGCCGCAGGTCAAGGGCGAGAACCACTACCACAGCTTCGCCAACAGCATTCTGGACGACACGCCTTGTGAGTCCTCGTTCGACATTTCCGGACCGATGTCCGAAGCGGTGATCCTCGGCACCGTGGCGATCCGCACTCCGGGGATCAAACTCGAATGGGATGCGCAGGCACTCACGATCACCAACTCCGACGAGGCCAACGCCCGCTTGCGCCGTTCCTATCGCGACGGATGGAAGATCGACGGACTGGGATGATTCCAAGGCAATCTCTCAGAAGATGGCAATCGCCATTTCGATCCTGCCGCCGGGCTCCCAAGGCGTACAAGGCCCAAAAGATCAACGATTCCATCATCGCATGTGATGCGGCGCGCCACCAAACCAAGGCGGATTCGGAATGGTCCCACTGCTGGCAGGTGGTGGGGAAATCATTGTCAACCCGGCAGGCCCGGGCTTTCGGGTGCTTCTGATAGATCGCCGTGGACACCGCGGGTGATGATGTCGCGGGTGGCTTCGTCGAGATAGGCGTGAAGAAGTTTCGAGAGTTGGAGGAACTCGGGCCAGAGCACCTGGTTCATGTGGGACGGCGTATCGCGCACCATGACGGTGGCGTGCCGCTGGCGGGATTGGCGATAAGGATAGAGGCTGTGGCGGCGTGCGAGCGCGAGGAAAAGCTGGCGTTTCCAAGGGTCCGGCAGGCTGATTTTGAACTCGATTTTCGCCTCTGGAACGGCGGCGAGTTGGGCATTGAGGCGCTCGAGCGCGCTGGCCGCGGCATTCATTTCGCCGGCAAACTCGCTGCCGCCGAACAGGGCTTCGACCTTGCGGATCTTGGCGATGATTTCCTCGCGGGTCATGGCGGGGGAGGGGGGGGGGGTGATGGGTCAGGCGTCCGGGGCGGACTCGCGGGCCAGGGATTGGAGGCGATCCAGGCTGGCGGCTTGAAGTTTGAGCGCACCGCCTTTGGTTTCCCAGTTGACGACGCTCTGGGCGCTGACGCCGAGTTTGGCGGCAAAGGCCGGACGGGTGAGGTCGAGGCGGGTGCGGAGCTTGCGAATGGAGGTGGCGGTGGCTTTGAACAGGCGGGGCTTTTTGACGGGTGATTTCGCGGCGGACTTGGCGGGTTGGTTTGCTTTGGGCGCGGGGATTGATCTCGCAGTGGATGCTACGGGAGCGGAGTCTGATTCGAGATCGATGCCGAAGACGTCGCCGAGAGCGGAGGAATCGAGCGTGCGGCGGCGGCCGGAAGCCTTGGCCGAACTGCCAATGGCGATGGCGGGATCGACGGCGGAAATGAGGTCGTTGTGATCGACTCCGCGGAGTTGGAAGAGCAGTTCGGGCCGGCGATCTAGGCGTGCGCCGATGCCATAAAGCACGGCGGCAAGATGCTTGCAGAGGCCTGCGTAATCCGGGCAGGAGCAGGCGAGTTTGATTTCCTTGGGTTTGGGAAATAGCCCGTCGTCCTGGTGGGTGACGATCGCCATGATTTCATCGGAGACTTTTCCCTGGAGCAGCCCGATGAGTGAGCCGATTTTTCCTTGGGAGCGGGACTGGAGGGTTTTCCAGGTGGCGGCGGGGAGCGCGCTGATGGTGATGGTTTGCTCGTAAAGCGAGGAGCCTTGCACGAGGGCTTCAATGCGCCCGGGGGTGATTGCAAGATGGAGGACGGAGCCGTTGCGGACGTAAGTGCGGCCGCGTGGCAGGCGGTTCGAATAGTCGCTGAAGGATTCGAGATGCTTGCACCAGGCGTGGCCCCAGAAGCTGGTGGCGATTTTGGTGCGGTGGCTGAGTTCACCTAGCGGATCAATGACGCGGCCTTTTTTCTGCAGTTTCTGTAGCTGCTTCTGCGCGTTGATCCTGCGCTGGGCGACGGAGACGTAGGGTGCGAATTGGCTGAAGTAGCGGCTCATCGGTTGCGGGTGGTTCGGGTGATTTCCTGGATCACAGGGGTCGGTGATTCGTCTTGCGGATGAAGTTTGGTTTCCGCTGGCGGATGTGTCGATTTTTTCTTCCTGGTTCCCATGAGGGCTCCCCATTGGCGGCACGACAGGAGCCTCCACCAGTCTCCACCACCCGCGAGGCGCGTGTGCTCCCCTCGAATACGGCATTCATCAAGCTCTTGAATGGTAGGGCATCGCCGGAATGTTAGTCTGGGATGGGCATCGACACGCTGATGCGCGTTCAAGCGCCGGCGGCCTGGAGGTCGAGGCGGACGAAGTCGAGGAGTTCGCTGTTGTTCATCTCGGTGAGGGACTTTTCGGCCCCGCCGGTTAGGATGGCGTCGGCGGTGTCTTGTTTTTCGGTGATGAGGGCGTCGATCTTTTCCTCGAGGGTGCCGGAGGTGATGAATTTGTGGACGAGCACGTTGCGTTTCTGGCCGATGCGGAAGGCGCGGTCGGTGGCTTGGTTTTCGACGGCGGGATTCCACCAGCGGTCGAAGTGGATGACGTGCGAGGCGGATGTTAGGTTGAGGCCGGTGCCGCCGGCTTTGAGGGAAAGCACGAAAAAGGGCGGGCCGTCGTCGCGCTGGAATTTCTGGACCATATTCTGGCGATCCTTGACGGGAGTGCCGCCGTGGAGGACCAGGCCGCGCCGGCCGAAGACGGTGGCGAGGCAGGACTCCAGCGGATCGGTGAGTTCGCGGAACTGGGTAAAAACGAGGGCTTTTTCGCCGCGCGAGGCGATTTCCTCGCAGAGCGAGGCGAGGCGGGTGAACTTGGCGCTACTGGAGGGATCGTAGTTGCCGGCTTTGGTGAGTTGGTCCGGGTGGTTGCAGATTTGCTTGAAGCGCATGAGGTAGGCGAGCACCAGGCCGCGGCGCTGGATGCCATCGGTTGCTGCAAGGTCGCGCGCGAGGGTTTCGGCGCTTTGTTGATAGAGTTTTGCCTGGGCGGGGGTGAGGCCGCAGAAGACCTTCATCTCGGTTTTTTGCGGGAGGTCGGAGATGATGGATTTGTCGGTCTTGAGGCGGCGCAGGATGTAGGGCGAGACGAGGCGGCGCAGCGGGCCGAAGTGGGAGGAGTTGTCGCGGGTGATTTGCTTGACGAAGGTGGCGAACTGGCCGGAGCTTCCTAACAATCCAGGATTGATGAAATCGAAGAGCGACCAGAGATCGCCGAGGTGGTTCTCGACGGGGGTGCCGGTTAGGGCGATGCGGGAGGCGGCCTGGAGTTTGCGCACGGCTTTGCTTTGGGCGGAGGCGTGGTTTTTGATAGCCTGGGCCTCATCGAGGATGACCCAGCCCCAGCGGGTGGCGGCGGGCCAGTCGAGGCGGGCGACCATGCCATAGGTGGTGATGACGAGGTCGGCGGCGGCGAGAGTGGCGGCGCTGGGTTTTTGGATATCTCCGGCGGAGCGGTGGGCGATGTGGAGGCGCAGGGTGGGGGCGAATTGCGCGGCTTCGCGCTGCCAGTTGCCGATAAGCGAGGCGGGGACGACTAACAAACTTGGCGGGCTGTCGGGGGTTTCCTGTTTTTTGCGGAGCAGGGCGGCGAGGACCTGGATGGTTTTACCGAGGCCCATGTCATCGGCGAGGCAGGCGCCGAGACCGGCGCGGGCGCAGAACCAGAGCCAGTCGAGGCCGCGCGCCTGATAGGGACGGAGGGTGGCGCGGAGGGCGGGCGGCGGTGGAGCAGCCTCCGGAGTGGTGAGGCGGCGGAGGGTTTCTGCGAGGTGTGTGCCGGCTTGGGCGAAGGCCCATTCGCGGTGTTCTTCGAGCTCGTCGGCGTCCTTGAGGTTGGCCGGCGCTCCGGCTAACAGACGCATGCCTTCGATGAAGGAGACGCCGCCTTTGGAAGCGATGGATTTCCAGTGGTCGAGGGCTTGCTGGAGTTTTTCACGGTTCACCTCGATCCACTGGCCGCGGAACAGCACGAGTCCGTCGGAGCCGGCAAGCAGTTCTTTGATTTCGCCGGCGCTGAGTTTCAGGCCGTCGATGACGACATCGAGTTTGAAATCGAGCAAGGCGTCGAGACCGACGGAGGTGCCTTTTTTCTCGCCGATGGTGGCGGCGACTTGCGGGCGCGTGCCGCGTTTCCGCCACCAGTTCGGGAGCCTAACAAGCAGGCCTGCGTCTTCGAAGGCGGGGATGTCGCGGAGGAAATCGTAGGCTTCCGGCGGGGTCCAGGCGAGCGGGTGGAAGACATCGCCGGTCTCGATGAGCGAGGCCATGAGCGGGCAGGTTTTTCCGGCGGCGTGGAGTGGGGTGAGGAGCTTGAGGAGGGCGGATTTGTTTTTGGCGCCGGAGTATTCCTGGAGTGCCTTGCCGAGGGGGATCTGGGAGAGTCGGCCGGATTGCGAGAGGCCGGCAGCATAGGAGGCCATGAAGGCGAAGGGGTAGTCCGGGTCGTTTTTCTGCTCGGCGAGGTGCAGGGTGACGCGGCCGACGCGGGACCAAGCCGGGGCGTATTTCTGGAGGAAGTTGGCGAGGGATTTTTCCCGGGGAATTTGCGCCTGGGTCCAGTCGGTTAGGCGCCGCCAGAGGGCCAGCAGGACAGCGGGGGAGAGGTATTCCGCGCCGGGCATGGGCGGGGCGTTGAGCGTCCAAGTGGCGAGTTGCGCGGGTTCCGGCGGCGGTAGGTCGGCGAGCGGATCGCTGGCTTCCGGAAGTTGGCAGAGGTTGCGGATGAGGTGGTCGGCGATAGATTTCCAGAAGAGGGTGGGGGCGTCGGCTGACGGATCCGCGGAGTGTCCGCCGAGGGTGATCAGGGCGGCGGGCTCGGATTGGGCGAAGGTTTTGTGGAGCGGATTTGCAGGGTCCGGACAAATGATCACGCCACCCGGCGTAAGGCCCAGGGAAGTGGGGGCGAGGGGCGCGGCGGAGGCCGGTTGAGTGGGCGTGGACATGGCGGACACGGGCTTAAACGATCCGGTATGGGATGTCACCTGTTCCGCTTCCGAACATTTATGTGCAGCCGGATTCCTGCCAAAACTTTACTCATTATCGCCGGGCGACTTCGATTAGCTCGCGATCCCACCATCCAGGTCGCCGCCGTGCGTTTCGTCGAAGTCCACTTCGCGCACGCGTTTTTTGTCGCGCTGAAGTTCCACCTGTTTGCGGAGGATTTCCCGCATTTCCATGCCGCCGTGAATCGCCGGAATGATTAGATTCGGCATCGAGCGGTCTGAGGTTCCCAGCGAGATGGACGACAGTCCGATGATACGCATCCACCAGGTGCGGACCAACAGCGAATCCTTCACGCGGTAGAGTTCGATTTCGTCCACCTGCTGGTTGATCACGCCGCGGGTGATTCGCAGGCGTTCGCTGGTCAACTCGAACCCCTGGGTTCTAACGACCAGGTATTTCCAGATCATGAAGACCAGCAGCAGGACCACCCCCCCGAGTGCGGGGAGCAAGGCCAGCGGGAAAAATATTCCCGCCAAGGCGATTCCAGTGCCGAGCAGGATGGCTGCGGTGAACGGGCCGATGTTCAACCACTGCGACGGGCTACCCTTCCATAACGTGTTTTCCTCGCTCATTGAGGAAATCATGCCGCGATCCGGGTCCGTCCCGCAAGCGGAGAATTGAAAGCGGTTTGTGTGCTGGGCGGATGAAATGTTTGAAAGAGGCGGGGGGACCGGCGCGTTGGGTCCAAATGCCTTCGCCACTCGTTTCCCGCCGTCATTTCCTCAGCACCACTGCCGCCGGATTGGCGGCCGCCCCTTGGGTCACCAGCGGGGTGCGCGCGGCATCGCCGAATGGCAAACTTCGCCATGCCTCAATCGGGGTTGGCGGCATGGGAGCGGGCGACCTGGGTTCGTTTTCCGGACATCCGATGTTTGAGGTGGTTGCACTGTGCGATGTGGATGCCAACCATCTCGAAGCCGCCCGCAAGCGGTTTCCAAACGCTACCTGCTACAAGGACTGGCGGGAATTGTTGGAAAAGGAAGGTGACCGGATCGACTCGGTGAACGTGTCCACTCCCGACCACCTTCACGGCTCGGCCGGCTTGGCGGCGATGTCGTTGGGCAAGCACCTCTACGGGCAGAAACCGCTGGCACAGAATCTCTTCGAGTGCCGTCAAATGATGATGCGGGCGCGGGAGAAGAAAGTCGTCACGCAGATGGGCATTCAGGTCTCGGCCGGGACCAACGAGCGGCTGGCAGTTGCGCTGATCCGCCAAGGGGCGATTGGCAAGGTTAAGGAAGTGCACAGTTGGTCGGGCAAGACGTGGGGCGACGTCGGTCCGGTTCCGGAGCGCAAGGACGAAGTGCCGAAGGATTTCGATTGGGACTTGTGGCTTGGTCCGACGGCGGAGCGCCCCTTCATCAAAGGCTACTATCATCCGGGAGAGTGGCGCAGACGGCGTGACTTCGGCACCGGCACGCTGGGCGACATGGGCTGTCACATGTTCAGCGCCTGGTTCCGCGCCTTGGAATTGGCGGCACCGATCACGGTGTGTTCGAAAGGCCCGGCTCCTCTCAACGCGACCAACTGGTCGATCAACTCCTTGGTTGAGTATACCTTCAAAGGCACCGCCCACACGGCGGGCGAGACGGTGAAGGTGACTTGGTATGACGGCGCTTCCAAACCGCCTGCGGAGGTGGTGGCAGCGGCCGGCGGGCGGCTCTCGATGGAAGGCAGCGTGTTTCTCGGTAGCGACGGGGTGATGCTCTTTCCCCACGGCGGGACGCCGCTGCTGCTGCCGCAAGAAAAATACCAGGATTTCAAAATGCCGCAGGTGCAGGCGGTCGATCACTACAAGGAGTTTATCGATTGCTGCCTGAAGGGCGACGGGGTCCCCGGCGCGAACTTCGACATCGCCGGCCCTCTGACCGAGGCGGTATTGTTAGGTTGTCTGGCAAGTCCGTTCCCGGGCGAGGTTCTGCACTGGGATGCGCCTGCATTGAAGATTTCCAACCACGCGGCAGCGGACAAGCTGGTGCGGCGGGATTACCGCAAGGGCTGGGAATTGGGCTGATTGGAGGTTGATTAAGGCAATCGGACCGCTCCTGATTATTCGTTAGGAGCGGTGCTTTATTATTCGAAATTCCGCAAGCCGGCTTCATTCCATGCCTCGCGGAGAAAATGGGTGACCGGGCCAGGCGGCAAGGTTCGTTTATCAAAGAGTGAGACGCCCATCAGCCCACGGATCGATGAGGTGAGAAACAACTCCTCCGCCGTATGCAGGTCCTCCTCCGATAGATCGCCTTGCTCGCAGGGAATTCCGTGTTGTGCCGCCAGCTCGACGACCACTCCGCGGGTGATTCCAGGCAGGCAGCCGGAAGCGAGCGAGGGGGTGAGGAGGCGGGCGTTTCGCACAAGAAACAGATTGGCGGTGGCGGCTTCGCAAAGATGCCCGCGTGTGTTGAGGAACAGGGTTTCCTCGAAACCCAGACGTGAGGCATGATCGAGGGCGGCGAGGTTTTCGGCATACGAGGCGCATTTCAAACCTGCCAGCGGGGAGCGTTCGTTTCTCAACCATGGCGCGAGGTTGGCGCTGGTGGTCAAAGGCGCCTCGGGCGCTGGAACGGCGGTCAGCCAGACCAGATGGTCCGGTCCGAGCGCGAGATGGCGAATGGTCCCGCTGCCGCCGGTGATGGCGAGGCGGATTCTGGCACGGCCGGAGGTGAGCTCGTTCCGATGCACCAATTCCTCCATGATTTCCGGGAGATCGGATCGTGGCGGGTCCCAACCGAGACGTTCGCAACTCCTTCGCAATCGCGACAAGTGGCGTCCGGCAAAGATCGGCGTGCCGTCCATGGCCAGGATGGTTTCAAACAAGCCCAAGCCCAGCGTCACCCCGCGATCGGTGGGGGATGCCGGGAAATCCAAGGCATCCAGCCATTGACCGTTGCACCACAGGTGATTCATCGGCGGCGATTCTGGCCAGTCCGCTGGCGATGTAAATCCCGCAGGCGCTTGCGCACTGCAGACGTAGAATTGCCAGCCACTGGTGTCCTTCTTTGACAAGACAGGGATTTTGCCTAATCTCTGAGCTACCAAGGCAACGACTTGGGAACAACCAACACCGATCCTCATGAAAACCAAATTCCGGAACTCCCTGCTCACCCTGATAGCCCTGCCATGCGGCTTCGTCTCGTGCGATAAGGCGAACCAGGCTGGCCGCGAAAAAATCGAAGCGGCCAAGGAAACCGCCACCGAAAAAATGAACGCCGGGGCCGAGAAGCTCGCGGAAGAGGTAAAGGAAATGGCCGCCGCCGCCGCCGAAAAGACTGAAAAAGCCAGGGCCGAAACTCAAGCGGCCATGGAAAAAGTCGGCGAGCAAACCCGTGCCGCTGCGGCGAAAGGCTTGGAAGATGCCGCCAAGGCGGCTGAGGAAGCAGCCAAAAAAATCAAGGAAACGGCGCCAGCCGAATAGTCACAAGAAGCGCATGCACGACATCGTCGGCATCCGCCTCTGCGAGAAACTTGACGCCTCCAAAATCTACTTCCCCGGCACCAACCTGCGGCTTATTTTCGTCCCGCTGAGGTCGTCCAGTTGCCATCCGGGTCACGATGTCGAGGACCGGGACTGAGCCGAAACAGGGAGAATTATCCGCTTCCGGATTTGCCCTCGACGCTTCCCGGCGCTTTGATTCATTCTGCCGGCAGCGTTGCGTTTGGCGCACATTTCGAAAGCTGATTGTTCCCCGCAAACCGATACCATCATCCGCAAAATCACCGCAAACCATACCTCATGAAAATCGCATCCTGCCTCGCCATCGCCGCCGCAACTCTGGTTTTCCAGAGCTGCGTGGCACCCGCCCCAGCTCCCGGCCCCCCAGTGAACCAGGGCAAGCCGCGCGCCTATGTAAATCACTATCATCAGGGCTTTTGGAGCGGCCGGGCGGACCGGAAATCGGGCATGAGCCGCTACTACCCGCGTCACAGCTCGCGATACGGAAGACGCAACGAAGCTGCATTCTCCCGCGGTTATTCCCACGGTTGGGACGGCCGCGCGCCCGCCATGTAAGGTCCGGTTTGAACCGCGTCACGCCGGCAGCCTGACCGAGCGCTTCCAAACCCGCTTTCAATCAGTTCGACTCCAGCCCCCGGAAAACGAGGTTCTCGCGGCATTCCTCGCTAGGCGGTGGGCTGTCCCTATTAGCCACCACCCGGATGATTGCGGCAGGAGCAGCAGGCAACGTCAGGGCGGCGATGGCGGATTTGGATATGTGGTTGGGGTGACGGCGAGAGCGCCGGTGGCCGGACTGTAATGAGGCTCACCTCTTGCTCCTGCGCACTTTGCGCACGAAGGCGTTCATTTCGTCTTCCCGGGATTCGATGCACTCCACGAGTTGAAGCTGGGTGCGGCAGCGGTCGAGATTGTGGCCGGGACGGTGGATTTTGAAATAAACGTCGCCTTCGAGGTGGTCGGTTAGAAAGCGGATTCCGACTTCCAGGGTCATCAACTTGCCCGCATGTGCGAGATGTTCGATCTCGGTGTCGTTGATGAAGTCTCCGGCCGCATCGAGGTAGCCCTCGACGAGCGCCTCAAACATGGGCATCTGCATTTCCACCTTGGATAAATCCGTCTCGTCTTCGGCGGCGGGGCTGGTGGCGCTGCGCACCAGGTCTCCGAAATCATAAAGCGCGAGACCGGGCATCACCGTGTCGAGATCGATCACGCAGACGGCCTCGTCCGAGGCGGCGTCGATCATGACATTATTGATCTTGGTGTCGTTGTGGGTCACCCGGAGCGGGATTTTTCCGGCATCGACGAGATCAAGCAGAATTCCGACGAGTGGCTCGCGGCTGCGGATGAATTCGAACTCCTTGCGCACCGAGTCGAGCCGGCCCTGCGGATCGGCGGCAGCCACCTCCATCAGGCGGGCGAAACGTTTGCGGGTGTGGTGGAAATCCGGGATGGTCTCGGTGATCGCGGCGGAGTCGAGATCGCTCACCAGATCCTGGAACGAGCCGAAGGCGCGCGCCGCCTGATAGGCCTGGCGGGTGTTTTCCACGACGTCGTAGGTGACGCAGCCTTCGATGTGATTGTAGCAGCGCCAGACGGACCCCTGTTCATCCTCGATCCACGAGCCGCCGGCCCGGGCCGGGAACAGATTGAGCGTTTGTCCGCCGAGGTCTTTTTTCAAGCGCAACACGCGCGAGTTGATATGGCGGGTGACACGCTCGACGTTGTTCATCACCGCGTAGGGGTCCTTGAAAACATTGCGGTTGATGGCCTGGAAAATGTAGCGCTGCTCGCCGCCGTTCGGCAGGCGGTAGGTCGCCCGGTAGGTGGAGTTGATGTGTCCGCTGTCGATCTCCTCGCCTAACATGAACTCCCCCTGCACGGCGAACCGATTGCCGATGGTGGAAACCAATTGTTGCACAAGGGGGTCGATCGGGCGGGCGGAGGCGGTGCTCATGGGTGGGGTGGCTTTAGGGAAGTCTTATGATTTGGCCGGTGCGGGGCAATCTGAAACGCGTGGCAAGCCGCAAGCCGAAGGTTCGATCCAATGCCACATCCCTGTTGCAGGCGTCATCGCCGTCGGAACCCCTGATTGTTTTCGATGGGACCGGATTGAGGTTTGTCAATCCATGGCGCGCCGCAGGAGGCGGGCGAATGGCTCAGATGGTCATCGCATGGAATCCGCCATCGACGATTATTTCGGTGCCGGTGATGAAGGAGCCTGCTTTTTCAGAGGCGAGCAGCAGGGTCGCACCGATGAGTTCGTCGGCGTTGCCGAAACGCGAGGCGGGCGTCTGGCGGAGGATGTCGAGCACGCGGGATTCATCGAGCACCTTGCGGTTTTGCTCGGCGGGAAAGAAGCCGGGCACCAAGGTGTTGACGCGGATGTCCTTGTCCGCCCACTCACGGGCGAGGTTGCGGGTCAGGTTGTGGACGGCGGCTTTGGAGAGTGAATACGTGAACACGCGGGAGAGGGGATTGAGGCCGGAAATCGAGCCGAGATTGATGATCGAGGCGGCGCGGGACTCCTCGATGAAATAATTGCCAAAAACCTGACAGGCCCGGAACACCGCGCTGAGATTGGTGTCGATGATGCGCTGGTATTCCTCTTCGGGGATGTCGAGGAACGGGGTCGGCGAATTGGTGCCCGCGCCATTGATGAGGATGTCCACCTGGCCGGAGCGGTCGAGCACGGTATCGAGCAGGTGTTGCAGCGATTCGCGGGAAGTCACATCGACGGGCACGAAGTAGCCCTTGCCGCCGTGGGAGGCGATTTCGGTGAGGCGTTTTTCGGCTTTTTCCGGGATGCGCCCGCCGAGCACGACTTCCGCGCCGGCTCGGGCGAGGCCGACGGCCATGGTGCCGCAAAGTTCACCGGTGCCGCCAATCACCACGGCGGTTTTTCCCGAGAGGTCGAAAAGGTCTTTGAGGAAGGATGCCGTCTGCATGCCCGGAGTCTTGGGTGGAAACGGCGGGCTGCCAAGTGTGGAATTGAGCTTGGAAAGGTGCGGGTGTCGATCGGCAAAATACTGGACCTCGGTGGAGGGCTCTTGGTCGGGTTGAACGATTGGTGCCTGATTGTGTGGATGACTTTTCTGAGCATGCCACGGGGTGAGAGGGAATGGGGTGAGAGGGACTGGGGTGAGAGGGAATGGGGTGAGAGGGAATGGGGTGAGAGGGAATGGGGCCGTTCGGCGCGGTTCTTTTGCGAATCATTGGCGGCGAGTCTGGAGACTCGCGCTCCGGCCGGGGCTCTGACCATTAGTGCGATCTTTTGTGGCGCAAGCTGCGAGTTTGCGCCGTTATGAATCCAAAACCTGGCTCATGCGCGATCCGGTCGCTGGAGCACGATCAGGTGGTTGTTGAAGGGAGTGCGGCCCCAGAGGGTGGTGATTTCCACATGGCCGAAGGGGGAGAGGATGCGGTGGAAATCGTCCGCGCCGGGATAGTGGATGGGGGCAGCTTTCATCCAGAACATGGCCTTTGCCAGCAAGTCGCCGGCGACGGTGATTCGGAAACGCAACGAGTCATCCCGGAGTCCGGAGCGGATGATGAGTTTGGCCCCGGGTGCAACCCGTGCGGCGGAGAGGGTGAGCAGCGTGTCCTGTTCGGCTGGGGTGAAAAACTGGAGAATGTCGAGAATACTCACATTGCCTAGATGGTCGGGCAGGCCGGTGCGGGCGTCATGTTGGGAAAACGTGAGTCCGGTGGAGGCGGATGACTCCGAGGCGAGGTGGGCGGATTTGATTTTCCGCTCATCGTAATCCAAGCCGTGGATCGGCACCTCGATGCCGCGGGACCTGAGGAAAAACCCCAGCAATCCCAGGCCGCAGCCGAGATCGAGCAGGGGCAGCGGTGAGTTTTGGAGTTGCTCCGCGAGCGCGGTGTATAGCGGGTCGGTGCGCAGTTTGGCGGCGACGTAGTTGCGATCCCATGTTCCGGGAAACAGGCTGGCGATTTCTTGAAAGGTAGGATCGCTCACGAGTGGGGCGGGTTGAGGTGATCGAGCGGATTGGAAGCCCGGGAAAGCAGCCAGGGCAGGCGGAGGAAAAATCCGCACAACAGGCGCAAGTGCATCCAGCTCAGCAAGGCGTTGTCCCGCAGATAGCGGAACTGTGAGACGCCGCCTTGCTCTTTGCTAGGGTAGCGGACGGGCGTGGGGAGGTTGAGGATCGGCACTCCGCGCCATGCCAGACGGACCGCGACCTCGGGATCGAAATCGAAGCGGCGGGCAAAGCGGGTGGATTCCATCACCGCGAGCAGATCCGCCGCCGGATAGAGACGCATCCCGAAAAGCGAGTCATCCACGCCCCAACCGAGCGTTTCGAGGTGGGTCCAGAAATTGGAAATCTTGCGGCCGTTGACGCGGATGGCGGGGGCGGATGAGTCGAAGACCGGCCTTCCGAATACCGCCGCTTCGGGGTGGGCGGACGCGAGTTTTAGGAAGGCGGGAATTTGCCATGCCGGATGCTGGCCGTCGGCATCCATCGTTAGAATATGGGTGAATCCGGCTTGAATCGCCTCGCGGAGCCCATGCCGCACCGCCGCGCCCTTGCCCACGTTGGTTTCAAGAATGATCAGGCGGAAGAACGGGTTTGCCGCCGTTTCAAATGCGCGCAGCAATGCCGCGGAGCCATCGCTCGAGCCGTCGATGACCACCCACACGGGATTTCCTAACGACAGGGTGTCGGCCACGGTTTCCCGGAGAATTGGGCCCGTGTTGAAGCTGGGAATCAGGATGAGGGGACGCGCTGCGGCCATCTGGGGCGTGCTTTTAGGCGCGGGAGGCGGCGGGGGCAAGCGTCACGAAGCGTCTGAATTGGGAACCGCGTCGATTTGGCGCCGCAGCGGGTGGGGCTTGGAGAGTTCCAGTTCGAAAGCCGCCTCCAGCCGGCCGGTGAAGGACTGGGGGGATTCACCAGGTTGGGAGAGCAGGGGCGCGCCGACATCGATGCGCAGGGTGATCGGGAAATTCGGGTGTTTCCAGAGAGGCCAGCCTTTTTGCACGAAGCGGGAGTTGCTGCGGATGAACACAGGATAGACCGGCAGATGGGTCCGCGAAGCGATGATCGCGCAGCCGCCCTTGAGCGGATTGATCCAGCGGGCGTCGGGTTTGGTGCGGGTGCCTTCCGGAAATAGCAGGAGTTGTCCACCGCCGGCGAGGGCGGTGGAAGCGTGGCGGATCATGCGGGTCATGCCGTCGTTGGGAATGTATCCCGCGAGCCGGGCACCGCCGCCGAGCACGGGATTGCGCAGAATGGATTGTTTCATCACACACACGGCTTGCGGCAGCCGGGCGATGATGAACATCACGTCCCACAGCGAGGCATGATTGGGTGCCACAATGAAGCGTCCGCCGGATTTTTCCAAACGCTCCAGCGCGGAGAGATCCGCCCGGACCAGATCCGTCGCGCGGAGGTAAACCACGAAGCAGCGGAACAATTGGTGCAGCAGAAAACGCCCGAGACGCCGGCCTGCGGGGCGCGGCAAAATCAAATCCAACGGTCCGCCGATCAGGGTGAGCAAGCCGCCGAAGACGCCCCAGTAGAGCAGGCCTGTCGCCATGGCGAAGTAATCCCACGGCGCGCGCAACCAGCCGCGGAATCGCATCGTTTCCGCGGAGTTCAGGCTCAGGCTGACGGGATCGCGGCTCGGCACGCGGGGTGAAAATAGAAACGATCGCGCCCGCGGTCGATGGGATTTTTCGACGACGGCTTTCCTGTTTGCTTTTGCGGGCCTGCCTGTGAACGTTTGGTAGACCATGGATGCACGAAATTTCCTCCGGCTTTGCTTCCTTCTCGGGCTAGATTGCTTCCTGCCTGTCACGGTTCAGGCGGAAGAGGTCGACGAAAAAGAAAAAATCGAGGCTTTGATCCGTCACGTGGAAAACCTCAAGGGCGCGAGCTTCATCCGCAACGGCAAGAGCGCCGATGCGAAAAGCGCCGCAAAATTCCTGCGCGGCAAGTGGAATGCCAAGGAGAAGGAAATCAAGACCGCGGACGAGTTCATCGCCAAGGTGGCGACGGTTTCCTCGACGACCGGAAAGCCGTATCTCATCAAGTTCAGCGATGGTCGCGAGGTGAAGTGCGGCGAGTATCTGACAGGGGAGCTGAAGAAATAGCTCCGCCGGAATCATCTCGAAAACCTGTGTTGCCATGAGATCATTCATTGTTGTTTTTGCGCTTCTGTTCATGCGCCCGGCCCCTTTGAAAATCCCGGCACCGGAAGGCGGGCGATCAAGGTGGGGTGAATGGGCGGGGATTGGATGCCCTAACGCCACCTGCGTGCCGCCGGTTTGAAAACGGTGGTTCCATCCTTGGTGAATTCGTGTCACAACCGCCGGACACCATGTTCAAGACCACCGCCTCTATCCTGTTAGCCGCAGCCCTGTCCCCATCGTTGTGCGCCGCCGATGACTATACGCTCGGACCGGATTCACAGCCGCGGCCCGGCGTGCCGCAGGGCAGCGTCACCAAATTCACCCTCGCCGAAAGCAGGATTTTTCCCGCCACCACCCGCGACTGGTGGATCTATGTGCCCAAGCAATACACGCCGGAAAAGCCGGCCGGCGTGATGTTTTTCTGCGATGGCGAGGGCATGCAGAACAAGACCGGTCAGTATCGCGTGCCGGTG
>CAMBPB010000015.1 GCA_945869465.1 Prosthecobacter debontii | reverse complement strand
ATGACGGACGGGTGGTTTCCAACTTCATCGTCCAGGCGCTGCAAGGCAGGGATCTCACGATCTATGGCGACGGCACCCAGACCCGCTCGTTCTGTCATGTGGATGATCTGATCGAAGGCTTCATCCGCATGATGAACCACCCTAACCTGACAGGGCCGGTCAATCTTGGAAATCCCGGCGAGTTCACCATGCTCGAACTGGCCGAGCGGGTGCTCGGGAAAGTGGGAGGTTCCTCGAAGATCACCTATCTCCCCTTGCCGGGCGACGATCCCAAACAACGCCAACCGGACATCACGCTCGCCAACACCGAACTCGGCTGGCGGCCGAAGATCGCACTGGAGGACGGGCTGGACCCCACGATTGATTACTTCCGGAAATTGCTGGCAGAGGGTTAGATGTGGCGGTTTCCGCCTAAATCGAGCCTAACTCCTCACTTGACGTGCTTGAGCACCACGTTATCGATGATGTCCATGCCATCGCCCTCGCCGAGAGAGAAGGCGAACTCATGGGAGCCGGCGGTGACCGGGAAGGCGGGGGAGGTGAAGCTCGCCCACTTTTCGGTGATCTTGGACGGCTCAAGAGCGAATACCGGCGTGCCATCGATGGTGACGTTGAGGGGAGCGGCGGTTTTCTCGTAACCATGGCGTTTCACCGCATCGAAGTTGATCGTGTAATTCCCTGCATCGAAAACGATGCGCTGTGAGATGCGGTTGCCGGCTCCGCGCATGTAAACGATCTGGCGCGAACCATTCGGCGGCGGTGGGGCACTGGGGGAGGCGATGAGGTCCTTGATTCCGATTTCGCCGTTGTTGGCCTTTTTGTTGAAGGTCCATGCCACACCCATCGGGGGCCCGGTCTGGGTGGCGTTCTGTTCCTCCAGGACATCGAAGCGCTCGAAGTCCCCGTTGCTGAGAGCGACCGCGCCGAGAGTTGGCGTCACCGTCACTCGATAGGTTCTTGCGGATCGATCCGGTGCGGTGATGACATAACTTTGCGGCCGGGTGAAATCCATCACCGCGCCCGGAGCCGGTCCGCCTTTGACCAATGGCGAGCCGGTGTCATAGGTCGGCGCCAGTTTCGTGAGATCGGAGGCCAGCGGCACTTTCGCGCGGATTTCATTGCCCGAGATTTGAGCATCCGGCGCACCCGGGATTCCGAATTTGAGGATCGTCGCAACAGGAGCGCCCTGCAACTCGGCAACGATCACCGTCGGGTATTCACCGGAGAGCACGCACGGGGAATCCGGCACGACGACGGTCTGGATGCCGTTGTCCGCCCGGGTGACCGTGAGCGGCTGTTTTTTCGGGTCCTCGATGAAACAGGCGCGTGAAATTCGGGTGGTCATTCCCGGCAGAGTCAGCTTGCGGTCGGCCGGAAGCTTGCTGAGGGTAATATACAGCAGGTTGCCGTCGCGCGTCACTCCGCCCCACGGCAGAAGACTGGGATGCGGCAGAAACTTCGCGGCCTTTTTCACGTCCACATGGTCGGCCAGATCCTTCAGGGAAATGACCTGGTATTGGTGGTCCTTCAGATATTGCATCATCCGTGTAAAATCTTCCGCTTTAAGGCCCACGGACGGATGTTCGCCCTCCGGCACGCCGTGGAAAGTGAACACGACGATCCGGCCGTGGGTGGCCTGTTGCGCGCTGCTGACAAAAGAAGCGTAGCTGACGCGGTCATGAATCGTGAACGAAGGCACATCGAATGGATGATCGAAAGCCGGCCGGTAGGCGCGTTCGTGGCCGCCGCGGCCGAAGGTGTAGTGATGCTTGATCAGATCCGGATAAAGCCGCGGCTGTATTTGATAGACCGGCCAGCAAAGGGTGGTGGGTTTGGGAACGTGATTGGTTGCAAAATCGGCTTCCATGTGCAGCCAGTCATTCAGGGAGCCTCCGCCGTGGCCCATAGTGTGATTGCCCACGTCAAATCCATCGTCAGCCAGGGATTTGATCTGCTCCCAGGTCATGTACCAGTCCTTGCGGGTCTTGAAGCTGTCGAAATCGCAGATGAAAAACGAGGCGCCAAAGCCCAGTTTTTTCAGCAGCGGAGCGGCAACGGTCGCGTGGCTGGCGACGCTGTCGTCGAAGGTGAGGACCACCAGTTTTTCGGGAATCGGCTTGGTGACGATGCCATAGGGATCCGGCACGTCGGGCGGGAGCGCGGAGGCGATGGACGGCAGCGCGATCATCGCGAGCAGATGGGTTTTCAATAGCTGGGAATTCATTGGAGGAACTTGTTTTGCTGCCGGATTCTATTGAAACGACAACAGAGGATGACAGAATCATTTTTGACAGAATCAGTGGAAGAACTTAGAAGGCGTTCAAATCTCCAATGAGTCTGTCGCCAGATAATTCTGTCTAATCGCCGTTTCACCGAGTCATTGCCATGATCCGTGCTTGGCAAGGTTGCGGCGGGCTCACTTGGCGGAGGGCTCGAGAGGCACTGCTGCAAATGCCAGGGCGGCGATGCCGTTGGTGCCGTAGATCAGCTTGGTGGCGAGGCCATCCCAAGTCCTGCCCGAGACATAGGCAATCGATTTGGCGGTGGCCGGCTCGGACAGTTGCAGGGTGATGGTATTGCCGGTGGCTTTACCCGCGCTGACCGGCGCGGGTTTTCCGTCGAGTTCGATCCAAGCCTTGCATTCATCCTTCCACGTCATCGGTTGGTCGAACTCGAGGGTGATTTCCGTGCCGGCCGCGCCGGCAAGTGCGGCGCGTTTGAGGTTGGGCGCGGTGACCACCTTGGTTCTGGGCAATCCATAATGATCCTGCTCGACCACGGGGGCCATCAAACGCGCGAGCTGGGCGTATCCTTCCATGTCGAAGTGGCACAAACCGCGGCCGCTCGATCCGCTGATGACGCCGAGTGTGGACATGATCCGCATGTTCGAGAAGAGCGAGGGCAGCGTGCGCTGGGCCTCCAGCAGCATGTCGCCGGTGGCGCCGCCCATGTTGCAGCCGCTCGGCCAGATTTGATAGATATAATAGTTCCGGATGTTCGGGTAGTCTTGCTTCCAGGCGGCGGACATGTCGATCCAGTATTGCTGCCAGGATTTCCAGTTGTAGTCGCCGGTGGGCGCGCCGCTGCCCTGGTCGTTCTCGCCCTGATGCCACAGGACGCCGCGAATGCCGTGGGTCAGTTTGGCGGCGGTGATCCGGGTCAGCAGGCTGCCGTAAATCTTGTAGGGGTTTCGATAGAACTCGCCGCTCGTGTCGAAATGGTCGGCGGGATTCGGCTGGTGGTGCCAGATCGGAGTGCCGCCGTAAGCGCCATTGATGATGCAGACGGGGATTTTGTGATTCTCCACCAGGGTGTTGGCGAGTACCATGCCCCAGGCGCCGATCTGGTGGTCGCCATAGTTGGGTTTGCCCCAGATATGCGTCCGGACGGCATTGCCCCAGCCGCCCTTGATGGTTCCCTGATGCTGGTTGCCATAACTGCGGATCCAGGTGCTGTGAGGGGTTTCCGGATCTTCCGCGGGTCCGTTGTTAGGTCCGGTGGCCTCGGCGTTGGATTGGCCGTCGATGATGTAGGCGTCGCCGCAGACGAGGTTGCCGACGGTTTTCAAGACTTTTTCCGTGTCGCCGGTCTTGATGCCGAACTCGACCTTGTAGTTGATCAGGCCGGGTTTGAGTTGGATCGTGAACCCATAGGACTTGTCCGCCGCCGGTTTGGCGCTTTCGAGTTTGTAGGGTTTGGCGTTGGCGGAGACTTTCAGAAACACCGAGTCCGCGGCCTCGTCCAGGGTTCCATTGTAGAACAGCGTGCCCTGGTTCTGGTCATCGCGGGCATAGAACTGATTTTCCTCGGGCTGCTCATCCTTGCCGGGAACGCGTTGCACCCACGCAGCGGTTTTGGGTTCGGTCACCAAGATGGTGGCGGTGGCCAGCGAGTCCGCGCCGCCGTTGTTGACGGTCGCCTTGACGGTGATTTTGCCGCTGCATTGCGAGCGTTTCAGGATCAGCTTGTCGGCGGTGATTTCCTTGATGACGGCGCCGCCGGAGACGGTCCAGGTGGTTTTGAAATCGCCCGCGCCCTTGGCTTTCATGGCCGCCAGATTGGCGATGGTCGGGATGACTTCGATGGTGTCGCGGCCGTTCCATGCGGCGGGTGCTTTCAGGGTGACCGCGGGTTCTGGAATGTCTTCCTTGATGGTTACCGGGATGTCCTTGGTCTTGGTTCCACTGGCAGACACGGCTTTCACCTGAAGAGTCATGGCGACATCCTTGGTCACGCGGCCGGCTGGAAGTGTGTAAGAGAACCGATCGACGGCGACGAGCGTTTCCACGCCGTCCTGGTTGAGAATCCAATAGAGCTTCTGCGCGCCACCCGCCTTGACCTGGATCGTGGTGTCTTTGCCTTCCGACAGATTGATAGTCGTTTGGCTCACCGCGAATTCGGTGCCCGGCTGCACCAGGGGTCCGACCAGGGTTTGCTGGGGGTTCTGATTTTCATATTGCAGTTTCATCCAATCGTCGGAGCGCGCGACCTTTGAAACGCGGACCTCGTCGATTTCCCCGACAAAGCGGTAATTGCCGCCGCGCATTCCGCCGATGTCCATGCAGACATCCTTGACCACGGACATCGCGTTGCCATTTTTCCGGCTATCTTCGAGTTTGCCATTCACAAAGATCCGGCTGGTTCCATTTTCGAAGGTGGCGGCCACGTGATACCATTGGCCCATCACCGGAATGGTTTGGGCGGCCGCGCCGCCGGGACCATCGGAGGCCCATCCGAGGCGTGGCGGGGATCCGATGCTGATGCCGATTTCATTGCCATCGCCGGTTTTCCCGTTAAACCGCGTGGCATACCTGCCGTAGTAGGTTACATACGCATCGGTTCCTTCCGTGCGAAACCAGGCTTCGGAGGTAAATGGATTGTCGCCGAAGGGGAAGTTCGGGATATTTTTGCCGCAATCGATGCCCTTGCCGGCCTCGAAACGACGGCCATCGCCGATCATGCCGGCACCGGCGCTGGTGCCGAGATCCTTGGGCGTGATCGAGCCGAGTTCATCCTTCAGGGTTTCGGTCATGTGGATGACGCTGACAAAACCGTTGTCGGCGCTGAAGACCGTGGAGCCGTTGGATTCGCTGGCGGCATCGGCCTTGCCCCAGTGCAATTTCAGTTCCTGGCGGGCGTTGCCCTTGATCGCCGGGATTTTCACCCAGATGCTGGCGACGCCCGTGGCCGTATCCCATTGCTCGATCTGATAGGCGAGCGGTTTGCCGTTTGCGGAAAAGCGGATATCCTCACCGGCGGCCTTCGCCTTGGTGAAATCAAAAAAGTCCTGGTTCAGGCGCACCAGCAGGGGAAACCCCTCCACCGATGCCGAGTCCGGCAGGTTCGCGCCGTCGGGTGTGGTGAGGATGAAAAGGGAACCTTCCCGTTGCCAACCCGGATATTGGGCGGGAGCGAGAGACGTAAGGCCGGCGAGCAAGGCGCTGGCGACGGGGATGAGGGAACGATGCGCTCTTTTCATGGGGATCTGTTGGCTGCCGAGGGTGGATGGTTCTGCACCGCCTGCCGGAAACAAGGCTGTCACGACCGTGGTGAAAAGCTTGTCTTCGGCCTCGGGTCAGGCAAGCCTTTTCCCTACGGGACGGCGGCTTCGGCTTCCTCGGGAAAGCTGGCCTAAAAGTTTTCATGGGATTTTCTCGACATGGACAGACGGGCGATGACGTGTTTACATTGTCAATGAGTTAGGCAGTTTTGAAAATCTTCTCCTCCACCAATCATCCATGAAAACCGTTCCAAACCCAACGCCAGTCGCCCCTGAGGGCGCATCTGCCAAGCTCGCGGACTCCCGCCGCGGCTTTGCCTTGGTGGTCACGCTTTCCCTGATGATGTTGCTTGCGGTGGTGGCCATCGGACTGTTGGCGCTCTCCAGCATCTCGCTGCGAGCCTCGGGGCAGGGGGATGCGATCTCGACCGCCCGCACCAATGCCCGCCTTTCCCTGATGCTGGCGATCGGTGAACTGCAACGCCAGACCGGAACCGACACCCGCGTCACCGCCCGCGCCGACATTCTCGAGAAAAGCGCCCCGCCCGTGCTCGGCGTCTGGAAGAGCTGGCAGGGCGATGATCATGAAACCACCGGCTCGTTTGCGGCGCGTCCGAGATCGCCTGGCAGCAACTACCGCGCGATCAAGACATCGCGCTTCCTCGCCTGGCTGACTTCCACCAACGCCGCGACGCCCTCCGTCCTGCCCAACACCACGCCAGCCGCCGGCAAGGTGACCCTGCTGGGCGAAGGCTCGGTCGGCAGCGGCAGCGATCGCGTGAAACTGCAAGTCCACCTCACACCCACCAAGGTCAATACCGGGCTCCAACAGGGGAGCCTCGCGTGGTGGGTCGGTGGGGAAAATCAGAAGGCCCGGCTGCCGCGCCCCTACAAACCCGAAACCGTCACTGCGGCGTCACGCTGGTCGGTGCATGCCAAGTCACATGCCATCGCAGACACCGAACCGTTTCGCCTGGATGCCTTGCTAACCGACGCGGCGCCCGCGGAAAAGGCGATCACCCTGCACCAGGCGGATCTGATCGCGCTCAAGGCCGCCACTCCCGCATCGAGCGAGTTTTTCCATGATTTGACGGCGGTTTCCAGCGGGCTGCTGACCAACACCGCCAATGGCGGCTGGCGCAAGGACCTCTCGCTACTGACCGAGAGCTGGGACCGCCAGCCGACCTCGAATCTGCCGCTGTTCCGCCTGACGCCCGCGGCGGACGTGATGTACTCCCGCCCCGAGCCCGGCAATCCGGTGCCTGCGGTTTCCATGCTCTATCCGTGGGCCGCCTATCGCGGAGGCAACACCATTCCGATCTATCAACACGGCCCGGTGACCAGTTGGGAAAACCTCAAGGATTTCGCCACTTTTTACAAACGCGTCAACGCCACCAGTTCCGGCAGATTCATCGGCACGCCCTATGCGATTTCCATCGGCGGGGACTCGTTCAATTTCCTCCACAAGGTGCGCATCCTGCCGGTGATCGCGCGCATGCAGTGGATCTTTTCACACAGCGCCGGCCCCGCCACGCCGGCGGACGCGGCCAAGCTGGCGCCAAAACTGTTACTGACCCCGGCCGTGACGATGTGGAATCCCTACAACGTGGAACTCACCGTGCCCTCGATGTCCTTCGGCATTCCCAAGCCGCTGCCCGCGGCGCTGCGCTACTCGCTCAACGGCGCCACTAACAGCAACTACAACAGCGTCATGGGCGGCGGCATCAGCAACAGTCCGGCGATGGGGGCGGGAAACCTGAGCTATTCAATCAACTCCTCGTTCACGCTGATGCCCGGCGAGTCCCGGGTTTTCAGCCCGGATTCGACCACCCCGGTGGACTCCGGCGCCGGGATTTCCCTGGAACCCGGCTATCGCAGCGGCGGCGGCCATCATTTTCCGGTCCTGGACGCCAGCGGCAACCAGGTGCTCTCCATGCCCAGCTCCGCCACCATCAAGGCCGACGCCAAATTCGATACCTACTACAATGACAACGGCCAAAACGGTGTCGGCATCTATCTCGATGTGGGAACGATCGGAGCCCATGCCCTAGCCTATCGCATGGTTTACACTCCGGAAATCGCCAACGTCGTTTATGATCCGCTGACCCAACTCGCCTCGACCACCCTCGGTCAATGCCAGACCACTCCGGTGCCTTTCCTCTCGACCATTTTCGGCGCCCGGACGGCCAGTCGCACCCACCTCGCCGCCAAGGGCTTCGTGCAATCCAGCCCTTTCGTGAACTACACCAACATGGGCTTCAAGGACATCGCCGACATGGGGCGCCACTACGGCGGTACCGGCCACCCGGTCAATTCCCCCTTCGACTACAGCTTCGTCAAACATTCCGCCGGTGGTGACAGCCAATTGCCCAATGCCGGTGACGTCACCAATCGCGGGTTCATTGTCACCGGTTTCACCAGCGCCGACGGTCTCTCACGCTGCGTCATCGCCGAGTTGCCCTGCCGCCCGCTCGTCTCACTCGCCGAGCTCGTCAACTGGGACCTGCGCTATGAAAACTCGGTCCCACCCTTCGCCATCAACCTGATCGGAAATTCCGACGCCACCCCGCTGCTGCCCGCCAACGCGGTGGTCAACAGCAAGGACCTGGATTTCCCTCAAAACCTCCAATACGACGATTCCTACTGCGCCAACCACCTGCTGTTTGACGATTGGTTCGTCTCCTCGATCGCACCCGACCCGACCCACTACGGCAGTTCCGGCAAAACCCAACAGGTCGTTTACAACGATTTTGTCACCGGCAAGACACCGTTGTCCAACCGCGCCTATCAGGCGACTCTGGCGGACCAGGCCACCGCCACCTCCAGCTCGGCCAAGGCCACCAAACTCTACACCGACTACGTTTCAAAAACCGATTCATGGAAGTCCATCGCCTCGCGATTCCAAGTCGAGGGCATGTTCAACGTCAACTCCACCTCGGTCACCGCCTGGCGCGCCCTGCTCGGCCACGCCCGCAAGCAGCGCGTCCCCTACATGCGCCTGTCCGGCGCCACCTGGGATGCCGGGCTTTCCGCCGACACCGACTACGCCCTGACCCGCTTCAGCATCGCCGGGGATGCTAAGGCCGGCACGCCCAGCAGTTCCGGCAAGTTTCCCGAGGCTAACGAATTTGCCGGCTACCGCACCGTGGATGACAAGTTCCTCGATGCGCTGGCGGAAAAAGTCGTGGAGCAGGTCCGGCTTCGCGGGCCGTTCCTGTCGCTCGCCGAGTTCATCAACCGCCAGCTTTCGAGCGGCGACCTCGCCTTGGCCGGCACCATCCAGGCCGCGCTCAACGAGGTGGTCAAGACCTCCTCGAACAACATCTTCGCCAAAATGGAGGCGCTTTCCACCACCGCCGTCGCCGTGCCCGAGCGCCCCGCCGACGCCGAATACATGTTTCCCGCCGCCGCCGCCGGCAAGAGCGGCTACGGCCTGCCCGGCTGGACCCGCCAGGCCGATATCCTGCGCCCGCTCGCCCCGATCCTCTCCGCCCGCGACGACACCTTCACCATCCGCGCCTATGGCGATGCCCGGGACACCGCGGGCAAGGTGATCGCCCGCGCCGTCTGCGAGGCGGTGGTCCGGCGCACCCGCGATTTCATCAATCCCGCCGAGTTGGCGGACATCACCAAGGCCCCCGCCATCACCGCCAACAAGAACTTCGGCCGCCGCTACGAAATCGCCTCGTTCCGCTGGCTCGCAGCCGATGAAGTGTGAGGAGAAGACAGAAGACGATGAGACGGAAGACAGAAGAAACGAGCCGTGATGCAAGAAGGCTGTGGGCAAGATGCCTTCTCACTGTTCAGGATGGGCGGGGGATGAAAAATCCACGCGTTCTTCCCTGATCCTAACAAACAACCATCAGCCCTCCTTTATCTTGAAACTGCTCGTCCTCCTGCTGCTCCTTCCCGCCGCCGCTTTTGCGCAAAAGCCGTCCGCTCACACTTGCCGCATCCTGTTTCTCAGCGGCCCGGACGATGCGCCGGAAAAACTCCACCTCTTCGACGGTGCGAAGTCCCGCGAGGTGGAATTGCCGCGCATGAATTTTTCCCTGGTCTATCAACTTCCGGCGGGCGCACTGAACCTGTGCCTGCTGCCCGCCCCGCTCGCGGATCCCGCCAAAGTCCCTCGCGGCGCTCCATCCGCCACCGTGGCCGAGGGCGTCACGGATTTCTATCTGTTGGTCACCAGTGACCCCGCAAACACCGTCGCTCCGGTGCGCCTGCAGGTCATCAATGCCGGCGCGGACAAACTCAAGGCTGGCCAGACCCTCTGGTTCAATCTCACCGCAAACGCCGTCGGCGGCACGCTCGGAACCGAAAAACTCGCCATCCAGGCCGGCGCGCGCGCGACGGTCGATGCGCCGGCCAGCGGCAACCGGAACTATCAAGTGAACCTCGCCTTCCGCATCCCCGGCGACGAGCAGCTCTATCCGCTCTGCGAAACCCAATGGCTGCACGATCCGCGCAGCCGCAGCGTCGCCTTCATCATCAACGAAAACGGCAACCGCAGCCCCCGCGTCATGGTCTTCCCCGACTACCGCGAACCGAAGCCGGAAAAACCGTGAAACATCGAGGAGACGGCGCGCCAGGCCTGGTCATTCATCAACGCTGCCTGCGCGTGTCGCTTTCCCGACACCGGCCAAAAGTTTCCTTGGCAAGGCGGGGGCGAGGCTCATAATCCCGTTCGCATGAATTCCGCCCATCCCGCCATCCTTCGTCCCGGATTCATTTTCCGGGCATCCCAGCCACTTCATCAGGCCGTGAAATCCATCCTTCGTGGGAGTGCAATCGGTCTTTGCCTGGCCGGCATGGCGGCAGGAGAACCGGAGCCGGCCCCGCCGCAGCCCGCGCCCCAGCAGTTTTTCTTCCTGGGCGACAGCATCACCAAGGCGGGCGGATATGTGCGGCTCATCAAGGACGAGCTGATCAAACAGAACCCGGGGAACCCGCCGCAGGTCCACAATTTCGGCCACATGAGCGAAACCGTCTCGAACCTGAGCGAGGCCTATCACCCGGGCCGCCGGCCCTGCGTGCTCAACTGGGTGGACGCCGTGTTTGCCGAAAAACCCAACTGGGTCATCATCTGTTATGGCATCAACGACGGCATCTATCACCCGTTCAACGAAAAACGCTTTGCGGCCTATCAGGCGGGAATCGAAACCTTGATCAAGAAAAGCAACGCCGCCGGAGCCCGCTTGATCATCCTCACGCCGCCGCCCTTCGCCTCAGCCGGCCCGCCATTTCCGCCGGACACGGACGCCGCCGCCCGCGAGGTCCTGCTGGCCAAGGCCAACGCGGAAGCCGACGCCGAAGCGGAGAAAGATCCCAAAAAATTCGGCTACCGCACGGCTTATCCCTATTACGACCAGGTGTTGGCGACCTATTGCAAATGGCTGCTCACGCTCGACGGCCGCGATGGAGTGAGCGTGGTGGACATCCGGACGCCGATGTTGGCCAAAATCAAGGAAACCCACGGCGGCGATGCGATCCACCCCAACGGCCGCGGCCATGCGATCATGGCCGAAACCTTCCTCAAACAATGGCCGGCGATCCAAGCCAAAGCCAAGTAGATGAACGTCGAACGTCGAACGTCGAACGTCGAACGTCGAGCGTCGAGCTTTGAACGTCGAGCTTTGAGCTTTGAACGTGGGACGTGGGACGTGGAACTTTGGATTTGAAGAGCGGATCTTGGATGCCAATTTCAAACCCTTCCACTCTCTGCGATTCCCTTGGCGACCTCCGCTGCTCCGCGTTTCGATCCTGAAACAAAATCCCGCTCAAAATGAGAGATAACATTGGCGCGGGCGGATTGTGTTTGCCGTGGGGACCGTCACCGGCGCGGAGGCGTTCCAGGTCCCAGAGGGTGAAGGCTTGCGACCGGGTGATGAAGCGGTCGACGGGAGCGAGGTTGAACCCGGTCTAGCGTTGGATCAGGAAGATCCGGTCTTCAGTGTAGGTGATGACGGCCTCCAACTCGCGCATGAAATCGGCGCCAAACAGGCCGACGTAGCCCATTTCGGTGTCTTCATCGCCGCGGGTGAGGTCGGTGGCGAGCACCTTGCGTTTGGTGAGGACAGCCTCGCCCATGGTGAGTTTGGCGATCATCGATACGGCCGCGGGAGCCTTGCCGCCGATGCCCCAAACGAACTGGTCCATGGGCCCCACTTCGCAGCCGAATTTTTTGGCGGCATCCACGTGCAGCAGGCTGCTGTCGGCGCCGGTGTCGATCATGTAGGTGACTTTATTGTCGTTGAGCGTGCCATCGACGAAGATGTGATTGCCGCGGCGTTCGAATTGGAACGACTGGTATTTGCGCAGGGTGAGCAGTTCGTTCACGGTTAGGCCCTGGCAATGCTGGAGGAAAAGTGCGCCTTCCTCGCTCCACGCCTTCAAATAGCCCTCATCGTCGGTTTGGAAACGGTCGATGGCCATTTGCAGGGTTTTGCCGCCGACTAACAGGAGCGTCGCCACGGTTGGCGTTTTGGAAGTCACCTTGCCACGATGCGTCTTGCCGTCCTTGGTTTTGAACAAACGGAAATCGAGTGAGCCGTCGCCATTGGCCACGCCCGCCTCGTCCTGGTCGGAGCGATCGGGGCGGAGGAAGATCCGGCGATCGGGGTAGGAGATGACCGCATCGAGTTTGCTCATGAATTCCGCGCCGAGGATGGCGTCCTCGCGGGATTTAGTGCCCGGCGGTTTGTCCTTGAGCATGTCCGTGGCGAGGATACGGCGGTCCTTGAAAATCGCCTCGCCAAGTTGGATGGTCGGCACCGGCGTCCACCCGGCGGGCGCTTCGCCGGAAACTCCGTAGATTTTTTCGGTCATCGGTCCCACTTCCAGGCCCACCGAGGTGGCGAAGGGGGCATGAAGCAGGCTGGTGCCGGCGCCAGTGTCAATCAACAGGCGGGACGGCTTGTTGTTGATTTTGCCATCGATGAAGATCGAATTGTTTTCAAATCGGAAGGGAAACGACTCGTAGCCGCGGAGTTCGAGGCACTGGCGGATGGTGAGACCGCGGCATTTCTGGAGAAACACCGCCTTTTCCTTGGACCACGCCTTGATGTAGGCACGGTCATCCTCGACGAGTTTATCGAGCGGCACGTTGGCGCGCTTGCCGGTGCGCAGGAGGAGCACCGCCTCCGTGTCGGACTTGTCGATGATCACGGCCTGGATCACCACGCCGTTGGTGCTCTTGAAGTCCCGGTATTCCACCTCGGGAGCTTTCTGGGCGGAGGCTCCGGTGGCTAGCAGGATGGAGAAGGCAAGCGAACGTAGGAGGTACGGATTCAGACCGGCAATCACTTGAAGTCTCCTTCCTTGATGAACTTCTCCCAATCCGCGTCGAAGGCAGCGACATTTTCGAAGCCGAAGAGTTTTGCGATTTCATCGGGTGGCGGGACTTGGTTGGAGGACTCGATCCGGCGGATCATCTTGGCGAAATTCGCCAGGCGTTTCGAATCGCTCTGCATGTAAAAGGCGAACGAATAAATGAGCACCAGGCGCTCGGGATTGAGATCCTGGGGTTTCCATTTGAGCATCGGCTCAAGGTGGACCTTGACCTTGCCGCCGCGAACCATCGAGCGCAACGTCTTGGCCCATGAACTACCATCGTCGAAGCCCTGCTTGGAGCCGACTTCATCCTTGAAGCTGCCCTCGACGGTGAGCAGATGGGTTTCGGTTTTTCCGGCCAGGCTGATTTCCTTGAAATAGGCGTGCCCCGTGGTGAGTGCGAAATAACCTTCGGCACCGAAGGATGAGACTCCGCCCATTTGTTTTCCGAGCAGCGAGCCGGCGATGGAGTGGGTGGGGAAGGGGCTCAGATCCTTGCGGAACTTGTTGTCCTCCTTCACGTTGAAAACCAGCGCGCGTTCGCCCAGATGGTGTTTCGCGGCCATTTCATCCGGAACTTCCATGGAAGTGGATCCGGTGCGGTCCCAGGTGGAGGCGATCTCCCGCGACGCATCCTCCTGGCCTGATGCCGCGACGTATTTCACATACCATTTCCCAAGGGTGGTGTATGCCTCGCGGTCCTCCACCAAAAGAATCAGCATGCGTTTGGTCCCCCAGTCCTGACGGAAATTCATGTGTTGGAAGGCCATGCCATGCCACAACCGCTCGGCCGTTTCGGCGATTGCCTGCGGCCTGACCTTCCCCGCGGTGGCAATCACAAAATGCGTGGTATCGAACATTTCAAAGCCTTCCGACGGGCCGTCGGGAAACATCAGCTTGGCATCCACCCGCTTGAAAGTGGACGAATCAATCCGCACTTCCTTCTCCACCAGGCCGGGCTTGCCGCCGGTGATGATGGCGGCATCCGCACCCCCGAAGTCCACCAAATGCTGGCGGTCGGCCAAACTCAGGTCCTCCACCTTCAACTTGACAGGCTTGGAGTCCTTGCCGATCAGGGTGACCATGCCACCTTGGACGCTGCCAAGTTCGGCTTCGAGAGTCCCCCCCTTGCGTGACATCCAAGTCCGTGTTTCAGCCGCCTGCCCCATGGGTGCGAGCAGACCAACCGTTGTTGTCCATACCAATAGTCGCTTCATATTGAGGTGCCGAACCTAGCGAGCCAGACAAGCCGGGCAATCTATTTTTTGGCCCGCCGGAACCACTTCATGCGGCAAAAACCACCGTCTGATCCCAACTTCCGATCGCTCACCTGGCGCTGACCACGGGCGATTTCCAAGCAAACGGCGTCTTCACCCGTTTGCAATCGCAACCCTTCCCATACGTCACCGCCGCCACTGAAACCACCAGGATTTCAACCATTGGCGGCCCATGTCACGATTCCGTCACCTAGCGGTGTCATGGATTATTCCAATTGTGACAACTTCGTCACACGATCCCCCTTCAACTGCGTTGCGCCACTCGGCTAAGCATCCGCCGTGCCCGACGCACCCCCAACCCAACATCCATGCAATCCATGAAGACGATCCAACACGCCATGCTCGCAACCAGCCTGCTCGGCTGCATTTCCGCCCACGCCGGCAGCGAGACCGCCCCAGCCGCCCCGGAAGCCGCGGCCCCGTCCAGCACTGCCACCGGCCTCTTGCTGGGGAAACTGACCGGAGAAACCGCCTGGGATCAGGCGTGGTCCGCATTCACACTCTACAAGGACGAAAATAATCCGATCCTTCAGGAATTCTCGCTTCAGGGACGCTTGCAGGTGCAATACGCCGACGGTGACTCCAACGGCCACTTCGACATCGAGGACTACAAGGAAAAAGGCGGCAAGGATGAAACTGTCTGGGGCGACCACATCGAAGCCCGCCGCGCCCGCTTCGGATTCAAATCCAAGTGGTTCCAAAACTGGAAATTCGAAGGCCAGATCGACGTCGATAGCGACGGCCTCGATGGAGAGGGCGGACACACCCTCTACGAAGATCTCTACGATCTCTACCTCACCTACGCCCCCTCGGACGCGCTCAACGTCTCGGTGGGCAAGACCAAGGTGAAGTTCACCCGCGAGCAGGAAATCTCCTCCAAGGAAATTCTAACGATCGAACGCAGCCTGCTCTCCAACACCCTCTACCCCGGCGAACTCACCGGCATGTGGGTCAATGGCAAGGGCATCGACGAGCATTGGCTCTACGAACTGGGTGTTTACGGCAACGACCGCATGCGCGAGTTTTCCAGCTTCGAGGGCGGCACCCTCGTGCTCGCAAAAATCGGTTACGACTATGCGTCCCAAATCGGCCTCGATTCGGCCGTCGTCTCGTTCCATTACATGCACAACACGGAGCCCGGCTTCAAATCCGACGAAACCGATCTAAATTATTCCTATTCCACCTCCCCGGTTTTCACCGACAGCATCGCGCTGACCAACGATATCAGCCACGGCCGGTTCGGACTCATCACCGATCTCGTCTATGGATTCGGCTTTGACGGCAACGCCGAGCAGGCCGGCGCCAAGACCGCCATCGACCAATCCAACGTCTTCGGCATCAGCATCATTCCCTCCTACTACATTGCGGATGGCGTGCAACTCGTCGGCCGTCTGCAATGGGCAACCAGCTCGGACGACGATGATTTGAGCCTGCCCGGCCGCTATGAAAACTACGCGCCACCCGTCCCGAAAGCCGACAAGGGGGACTCCTATGCCTCCGCCTATCTCGGCGTGAACTACTACCTCTACGGCCACAAGCTCAAGCTCATGAACGGTATCGAATACTCCACCCTCGGCGGCGGCGACTACGATGGTTACACCTATTACAGCGGCCTCCGCTTCTCCTTCTGATAGTTCGAACAATCCCATCCCAACACCACACAACCAATGAAAGCCATCAGCACACTGCTTACCTCCGCCGCCCTGATTTCCATGGCCGGAGCACAAACCCTCAGCCTCAAGGGCAGCGACACCCTCGGTGCGAAACTCGTCCCCCAACTTGCGGAAGCCTTCAGGGCCGCCGGCAACAACGGCGTGAAGTTTGAAATCGCCGCCGAAGGTTCCACCACCGCCTTCCCGGCCCTTGCCAACGGCACCGCCCAGATCGGCATGTCGTCGCGCAAGGTCAAGGATGACGAGCGCACCTTCTGCAAAACCAAAGGCGTTTACCTGAAGGAACACCCGATCTGCCACGACATGCTCAGCGTGATCGTCAACAAGAACAGCCCGCTCAACAGCCTCACGAAGGCCCAGGTTTCCAAGATTTTCACTGGCCAGATCAAGGACTGGTCGGAAATCGGCGGTGCTCCGGGCAAGATCTCGATCTACACCCGTAACACTTCGTCGGGCACCTACAAGGACTGGCAGAAACTCGCCATGGGCGGCCGCGACTATCCGTCGAGCTCGCTGAAAATGGCCGGTAACGAGCAAATCGCCCAGGAAGTGGCAAAGAACAAAAACGGCATCGGCTACGTCGGTCTGGCTTACTCCAAGACTCCGGGCACCAAGGCGCTCGTCATCGACGGCGTCGAGCCGGTTGCGGCAAACGCCAAAAAATACGCCTTTGCCCGTCTTTGCTACCTCTATGCTCCGGACAAACTGACCGCCGAGGCGGATGCGTTCCTGACCTTCATCAAGTCCCCCGCCGGACAGGCGATTGTCCAGAAGGTCGGGTTCATCCCGAACTGATCCATTTGCGTCTGGTTTACGGTTGCTGCTCAAATGGGCATCGTTGGCTCGTTCCGCGATGCCCATTTCCTTGCCAAACACCGCCAATCCAACTCCACTTCGCCCGGCACAATGGCTCACGAAGAAAGCTCACCCCCCAAACCCAGCCACCGCTTCCAGCGCAAGGGCTTTTCGTATGAGCGGCTGATCAAGTATTTCTTCGCCTCGAATGCCGGTCTGACCATCGTCATTCTGGTTCTCATCATGGTTTTCCTGCTCAAGGAAGGCCTCGGGTTCTTTCCCGGATATCGCCGGGAACTGGAAACCTACCGCATCGCCGGACTGGAATTCGTCGATATCTCACGCAAAAACCTCACCGCCCACGAGCAACTCACCAGTTTGCTCAACCGCGCCTACTTCGCCGAAATCAACGGCAAGAGCAACCGGGAGATGCGCCGCACGCAGGAAGCCAGTGCACTGTTCAACGCCTTCAGTGATCGGATCGCCCCCACTCGTGATCTCATCCTGAACAATCCCCAAGGCGAGACGGATGCCAACACCGGCATGCTCGCCACCCTACGCGCCAATTTCGAAAAGCAACGCGAGAAAGCCCTCGAAAAACTCCTGCCTACGCCCCACCTCACGGCTGGCGAACGCAGGCAACTGATCGACTCGCTCCGCAACCGCCCCGCGGAGGCCGCCGAGGATCCGCCGCTGGTCACCACTCTCGCCGCGGAGTTTGCCGCAGCGCAGCAAAAGAACTCCGAACCGCTCCAGGCCTACCGCTCCACCATCGATACCTTCGAATCCGCCGGCGCGGACCTTGGAGCCGCCATCATGGAAATGACCGAGTCCGTCACCGCCACCAAGGAGAAACTCCAGAGCGCGGACATCCTCGAAAAAGACCGCAAGACCCTGCTCTCCGCCGCATCCAACGCGAAGGATCCCGCCGAACGCGAAAAACTGCGGTCCGAAGCCGAGGCCGCCCTCGCCGAAAAGCCGGATATCGATACCCCGATCCAAGCCCTGCTCGAACGCCGGCCGGACTGCATCCGCCTCCATCAGGAACTCAAAACGGCGGCCGCCGGAATCATCTCACAAATCCCGCAATCTCTAACCGAGTCCGACGCCAACCGCCTGCTCAAGGCGGCGCGCAACGCGTGGCCGGTTTTCCTCGCCGATCTCGACGCCGCGCCGCAAAAAATCAACCGGTGGAAACACACCGACATGGTGCCGCTCTCCGATGCGATCCTTTCGTTTCTAACTGGTAAGGACTGGGTCACCGGCGGGGAATGGCAGGACTTCTATGGAATCCTGCCACTGGCCGTCGGATCCCTCATGATCGCCATCGTGGCGCTCGTCATTGCGATCCCCGTCGGCATTGGTTCCGCCATTTACGTCAACCAGTTCGCCGCCCGGCGCGAACAGGCACTGGTCAAGCCGGTTATCGAGTTCATCCAGGCCATTCCCTCGGTGGTTCTCGGCTTTGTCGGCATTCTGGTGTTTGGCACGGTATTGAGGGAAATCTCGGTGATGGACTCGTTGCAATGGGTGCCCGGCTTCCCCATCGAGGAACGTCTCAACATCTTCACCGCCGGCTGCCTGCTCGCGCTGATGAGCATCCCCACCATCTTCTCGCTCGCCGAGGACGCCCTGAACAACGTCCCCTCCGCCTACGCCGAAGCCTCCGAAGCCCTCGGAGCCTCCCATGTGCAGACCACCTTCCGCGTGATGATCCCAGCCGCCTTCTCCGGCATCCTCGCCGCCATCCTGCTAGGCTTCGGCCGCGTGATCGGCGAAACCATGGTGGTTCTGCTGGTGGCCGGCAACCGCATCAAGATCCCCGATTTCTCCGCCGGCCTCGGCACCTTCTTCCAGCCCACCCACACCCTCACCGGCATCATCGCCCAGGAACTCGGCGAAGTGCCGCTCGGCAGCGTCCACTACCGCGCGCTCTTCGTGGTCGGCATCCTGCTCTTCGTCGTCGTGCTCGGCATCAACGCCACCGCCCACCATTTCGTGAACCGGGTTAAAAAGTGATTCCACCTGCCATGTTCGATCCAGAAAAACTCATCCGCAAAGGACTGCCAAAGGGATACCTCAAGGATATCGTGGTGCGTCTGTTTCTCGGTGGCATCACCTACCTCATCGTGGTCATCGCGGTGTTGCTCTTCGCGAAAATCATCAGCGATGGCGCACCCGCTCTATTCACCTCGAAGTTCCCGTTTGTGGACACCGAGTTCCTCACCGCGAGAAACGAAACGCTCCATGTTTTCGACGATTTGCAAGGAACGCGCCACCAGCTTCCCGCATCGAGATACAACGAATATCTCGCCGCTCATCCGGGTGAGGCCATCTACAACGAACACACCTTCTCCTACTCCGGCGGCGGCATTGCCGGGCCCATCGTCGGCACCGCGCTGCTCACCGTCGGCTCGATCATCCTCGCCCTGTTCTTCGGTGTCAGCGCCGCGATCTATCTGGCGGAATACGCCAAACAAAGCCCGTTCATCCACGCCGTCCGCCTGGCGATCCTCAACCTCGCCGGCATTCCCTCAATCGTCTTCGGGCTCTTCGGTTTCTCGGTGTTCGTGCTCGCCGTGCCGGTCATCACCGCCACGCCCTCGGACCGCACCTTGCTGGCCATTCCGCTTTTCCTCAATGACTGGGTGCTGAGTTTCCAAGGGTGGAACTCCTCGCTCATTGCCGGTTGCGCCACGCTCGCCTGCATGATCCTGCCCGTGATCATCACTGCCTCCGAGGAATCGTTGCGCGCCGTGCCCCAGGGCTTCCGCGATGCCTCTCTCGCCATGGGCGGCACCCGCTGGCAGACGATCCGGAAATGCGTGCTGCCCTACTCGCTGCCCGGCATCCTTACCTCCTCGCTGCTCGCCATTACCCGCGTGGCCGGGGAGACCGCGCCCATCATGTTCACCGCCGCCGTCGCCGCGAAGGACGATCTCCCGTGGCAGGGGCTTTCCAATCCCTTCGGCATCCTCTCCTCCCAGGTCCAAGCACTTCCCTATCATATCTACACCCTGGCCGCCCGTATCCCGAATTCCGAATACACCCAGCGCGCCCAATACGGCTCGGTGCTCGTTTTCCTGATCCTCGTCGCCATACTCTCGTCCGGCTCGATGGTCCTCCGGGCCAAAATGCGCAGCAACCTCAAATGGTAACTTCCTCCCCAGAACTTTCCACCCCCATGGGCACTGCGATCCAGATCCGCAATGTCAACTTCGCCTACGGCGCGAAGCGGGTGCTGCATGATGTCACGCTGGATATTCCCGACCGCCAGGTCACCGCATTCATCGGCCCGTCCGGTTGCGGTAAGTCCACCCTGATCCGCTGCATCAACCGCATCAACGACCGAATTCCCGGCGCGCGCGTCACCGCAGGTTCCATCCACATCCACGACATCGACATCCACCGTCCGGACCTCAACCTCCAGGAACTCCGCCGCCGCGTCGGCATGGTCTTCCAGAAATACAATCCCTTCGCCAAATCCATCTACGAAAACGTCGTTTATGGCCTCCGCATCGCCGGTGTGAAAAACCGCGCCGAGCTCGATGACGCCGCCGAAAAAGCCCTCACCAGCGCCGCTTTGTGGGACGAGGTGAAGGACCGCCTCCACACCAGCGCCACCGGCCTCTCCGGCGGCCAGCAGCAACGGCTTTGCATCGCGCGCGTCATCGCCACCGAGCCGGACATCGTCCTGATGGACGAGCCCTGCGCCGCTCTCGATCCGCTCGCCACCCTCAAAATCGAGGAACTCATCACCGAGCTGAAACAGAAATTCACCATCGTCATCGTCACCCACAACATGTCGCAGGCCACGCGTTGCTCGGACCGCACCGCCTTCATGTATCTCGGCAAGCTCATCGAATACGGAGAAACCCTCCAGATTTTCGAGAACCCCAAGAACCCCCAAACCGAAGCCTACATCACCGGCGCTTTCGGCTGATCGACCCACCACCCTCATGAACGATCTAGTGGATAAACCATCTGTCGCCCCGACCACCACCGCCGCCGCCGTGGAGATCCGCAACCTGTCGTTCAGTTATGGTTCCTCCCAGGCATTGAAGGACATCACCCTCGACCTGACAGAAAACGAGGTCACCGCCTTCATCGGTCCCTCCGGTTGCGGCAAGTCCACCCTGCTGCGCTGCATCAACCGCATGAACGACGAAATCATCGGCACCCGCGTCACCCAGGGCGAAATCCTCGTCAAAGGCGTCAACATCCATCATCCCTCGGTCGATGTTGTGAAACTCCGCCGCGATGTCGGCATGGTCTTCCAGAAATCCAACCCTTTCCCTTCCAGCATCTTTGAAAACGTCGCCTTCGGCCTGCGCATGCGCGGCGAGCGCAACAAATCCGTCATCGCCCAGACCGTCGAGGAAAGCCTCAAAGCCGCCGCACTCTGGGACGAGGTGAAGGACCGCCTCCACGAATCCGCGCTCGGCCTTTCCGGCGGCCAGCAGCAGCGCCTTTGCATCGCCCGGACCATCGCCGTCAAACCGCTCGTGGTCCTGATGGATGAGCCATGCAGCGCGCTCGATCCCATCGCCACCGCCAAGGTCGAGGAACTCATCTGGCAGCTCAAACACCACTACACCTTCGTCATCGTCACCCACAACATGCAGCAGGCCGCTCGCGTTTCCGACCGCACCGCCTTCTTTTACATGGGTGAAATGGTGGAATTTTCCGCTACCAAGCGTATTTTCTCTAACCCCCGCGTCAGGAAAACCGAAGAATACATCACCGGCCGTTTCGGCTGACGACACAACCAACATCCGCTCCCATGCAAAACTCCCACATTTTCCGCGAGATCGACAACTCCATGGTGAGCCTGAAGGACAATGTCCTGTTAATGGCCAGCCTGACCCGCCTGAATCTCGAGCGGGCCATCCATTCGCTTCTAACACGCGATGTCGATCTGGCCCGCGTGGTCATCGGCGACGACACGGAGGTGGACGAGCTGGAACTCAAAATCGATCATCTGGGCATGGATATTCTGGTGAGATTTCATCCGGTTGCCACGGATCTGCGCCTCGTGATCACCTCAATGAAGATGGCGTGCAACCTCGAACGGATTTCCGACCACGCCGTCAACATCGCCAAACGGGCGAAGAAAATCGGCAAGTCCACCGAGATGGTCGAGGCATCCGTCATTGAACCGTTGTATTCCATGGCGGAAAAACTCCTGAGGGACGCGCTGTTGGCCTACACCGATGCCAATTCCGATCTCGGTGAGAGTTTGAAGTCGGCTGACGCCGGACTGGACAAGGCGCACAAGGAAGTCATCGCCTTGTTGAGCAGCCGGCTGGAAAACTCGGACGGACGTGCCGAAAACCTTTTGCACCTGATCTTTATCGCCCGCTCGTTGGAACGCATCGGCGATCTTGCGGTCAACATCGGTGAGGATTCGGTGTTCTTGAGCGAAGCGCGCGTCATCCGCCATGATCGCAAGGCATCTGGTCCCGGCGGGAATTGATTTGGCATATGTTCGGTGCGGCGAGACCGGCCCTAACAATAGGAAGGTCAACAAGCAAGCCCCGTCCGCCTCAATCCAAGACGGTTATTTCACCGTCAGACCCGTTAGGTCGGCGGTGAACAGGGCAGGGGCGAGCTTGAGGTTGAAGCGGGAGTGATGGAACAGGGTGCGGATGCGCGATTTGTCCTGGAGTTCCAGTTCCATCACCCGGAGTTCGTTTTTCGCAGGATCGATATCGAGGAAGACCCATGGCACTTGCGAGCGCACGCGGCGGTCCCTGGCTTTGAGCGTATATTGATGGATGGCGGATTGGACGCGGTGTTCCACCACCTCGAACATCGTGTGGAAGGCTTCCGGGCTTTGAAAACCCTTGCCGGTGAGCAGCGAGAAACGGGCGGCTTGCGGCGAATCCGCCGGGACTTGACGCGCCGTTTTCGCGGCGACATCGATCAGGGTGAGAGTGGCGCCATCGGATAGGGCGAGGGTGTCGGCGGGTTCGCCGAGTTGCCAGCGGACGCGGCCGGGTTTGGCGAATGACAACTTGCCGGGCGTGGTGACTGGCTGCTTGAGAGAGGGGAGTTTGCGCTCTTGGGTGAAGCTGGTTTCCAGGGTTTCGATGGTCGCCTGGCGTTTTAACCAGGCATCGAGCGCGGGGTTGTCGGCGCGAAGAATGGCGCAGAGGACGAGCAGCAGACAGAGGATGCGGATGAACATCGGTTCGGTCAGCGCTTACGGCGGTTTTTCAGCTTGCCCGGTTGCTGGCGCGCGCTCGGCGGGCCGGCTTTGGCGGCGGGTTTGGCGGCGGCTTTGGGCTTTGGCTTGCCATGGTGTTTGGCGGTTGGTGCGGGCCGCGCGTTGATGGATTTGGTGCCCTCGGTCGTCGGACGACCGGCGACGGCGAAATCCACAAAACGTTTTTCGCGATCGAGGCCGGTGACGTGGAGCGGGATGCGCATGCCCATTTGAATCACCTTGCCATCGGAGGAAACCCAAGCGCCGCGGTGGGCTTCGAGCCGCCAGCGGCCTTCGGGGAGATCCTCGCGTTTGACCACGCCGCGGATGCCCATGTCCGGGATCTCCACCATCAGGCCCATCGGGCGCACGTCGGTGACGAGGCCGTCGAACTTGTGGGGGTCGTGCATGTCGGCCACGCGTTGGAGGTAGTCGAAGAGTTTGATTTGTTTGGTCTCGCTTTCCGCCTCGGCGGAGGTCCGTTCGGTATCGGAAATGTGGCGGGAAATTTCGCGCAGATCGGCTTGCGAGGGTGTGGTGTCGTGGCGCGGCGGCGGGTTGGCTAACAGCGGCTGCAGGGCGCGGTGGACGATGAGGTCGGCATAACGGCGGATCGGGCTGGTGAAGTGGCAGTAGTCGCCCTTGGCGAGTCCGTAGTGGCCGATGGGTTCGGCGGAGTAGGCGGCGCGTTTGAGGCTCTTGAGTAGGCCGAGTTTGATGATGTGCTCCTCCGGCGTGCCCTTGGATTCATCCAGCAGTTTCTGGATGTGGGCGCGGTTGGTTAGATCGCCGGGCCGGTAGCCGTGGAGTTTGGCGGTCTCGGTGTAGTCCATCAGCCGCGAGGGATCGGGATCCTCGTGAATCCGATAGACGGCGGGTTTCATGCGCTCCCGCAGGATGCGGGCGACGGCCTCGTTGGCGGCCAGCATGCACTCCTCGACGAGTTGGTGGCTCTCGGTGTGGATGACCGGATCGGCGGCGATCGCGCGGCCCTGCTCGTCGAGGCGGATCTTGATTTCCGGCATTTCGAGATCCAGTGCGCCGCTGGCGAAACGGCGGCGGCGCAGGGTGGCGGCGAGTTTCCAGCCTTCTCTCACCATCGGCACGAGCTGCGCTTCGGAGCCCTCCGGGGCGGGTTTGCCATCGAGGATGGCCTGGGCCTGTTCGTAAGAAAGCTTGGCCCGGCTGTGAATCACGGCGTCGATGAACGCGGCACTGGTGATTTTCCCGTCGGCGGAAATTTCCAACACGGCGCATTTGGTCAGGCGGTCCACATCGGGCTTGAGCGAGCAGATGCCGTTGCTGAGTTCGACGGGCAGCATCGGCAGCACGCGATCCACCAGATAGGTCGAGTTGCCGCGTTCGATGGCTTCCTTGTCCATCGCGCTGCCGGGTTTGATGTAGTGGGAAACATCGGCGATGTGGACGGCGAGGGTCCAGCCGTCGGGTTTTTTCTCCAGCCAGATGGCGTCATCGTGGTCCTTGGCATCCGCAGGGTCGATGGTGATGACGAGTTTGTCGCGCCAATCCTTGCGGCGGGCGATTTCGGCGGGTTCCGGAGTTTCCGGCACGGTGCGGGCGGCGGCGAGCACCTCGTCGGGAAACGAGGTGCGCAACCCGAAGCGGTGGATCACCGAAATGATGTCCACGCCGGGATCGCCGGGCCAACCGAGCACCTCGATGATCCGGCCGCGCGGCGCAAGGTTGGAATCACTCCAGTTTTCCAGATCGACGACGACGAGTTGCCCGGGTTGCGCGGTGGTGTCGCCGACGACATCGATGCGGCCGTCGATGGCCTTGTCCTCGCAATCGACCCAGCCGAAGCCGGCCTTTTTGCGGAAGATTCCGACGAGGCGGCCGGAGCGGCGGGCGAGGATTCGCTCCACCTTGCCGCGGGCCTCGGCGGGCACATCCGGCACGATCTCGCTGCGGGTGCGGAATGGCCGCTTGGGACTGGGTTTCTGGATGGAAACAATCACGCGGTCACCATCCAGAGCGGTGGCGGTGTCGCGGCGCGGGATGTGGACGCGGTTGAGCGCCACCAGATCCAGGCCGGTGGCGAGGTTGGCCTCGTCCGTCATGTCCGGGAAGAAGAAGGCATGCCCCTTCGGGTGGAATTTGAGGGTGCCGGACAGGGCGTTGCCGGATTTGGCGCGGAGCAGGTAACACGCTTTTTTCCCTTCCTGAATCAGGCCGTCGCCGACCAGGGACTCGATGGCTTTGCGGAGCGCCACACGGTTTTCCGTGGAAACTTCGAGACGACGCGCCAGATCCGATTTGGTCATCGGCTGGGTCGGGTGGGAGCGCATGAGATCGAGAACCGCGTCTCGCAGATTGTCGCCGGACATGACCGGATCTTGCCGCCGGGCGCTGGCGACCGCAACGGCAAAGGCTGAAATAAAATGTTGCAAGGCGGCCGATCCGAATCTAGGTGTTTACCATGTGAATGCGAAATGTTCCGGAACGTTTTTGGCTAACCCGGAAATTTGTGTTTGCGCCTCAACCTCGAACTCCCATCCTAATTCCGCCATGAACACCCCTACTTTCCGTCGCCAGCGCGGCTTCACTTTGGTTGAACTGCTCGTCGTCATCGCGATCATCGCAGTATTGGCCGCCGCGGGATTCGCCGCCGGCAACGCCGCCGTCCAGAAAGCAAAAAGAACCACCTCACTGGCGACGGCGACGGCGGTCGAGGCTGCGGTGAACAATTTCTTCACGGAATACGGCTACATGCCGGTCGATGATGCCGCCGATACCACCGTCGAGACGAACGTGGACGCCAACCTGATCACGGTTCTGAGCGGACTCGAAACAGTGGCGACCCCGAAGAACACCCGTGCGGTGAAGTTCCTCCAAGCCAAGGAGGGCAAGGCCAACAAGAACGGAATGATCTACAGCGCGGACGGCAAATCGGTGACCGGCCTCTACGATCCATGGGGCGGTGGCTATCATGTCATGCTGGATGGGGATTACAACGAGCGCATCGCCCCGGCTCCGGTTGGCGGCGGCGGCGCATCACTGAACGGCAAGCGGGTGGCCGTGTGGAGCGATGGCGCCGACGGCGTGAAAGGTGGCGGAAAGGCCGCCGACGACGTGAAAACCTGGTAGGAGCATCCCGGTCACCGCACCACTTCGGTGCCGACGCCGCCGTCGGTGAAAATCTCCAACAGCAGGGCATGCGGCAGACGACCATCGACGAAGTGGACCTTGCGCACGCCGGCGTTGAGCGCGTCCACGGCACTGCGGATTTTCGGGATCATGCCGCCGGAAATCGTGCCGTCGGCGATGAGTGCCTCGGCCTCCGCGCGGGTCACGGATTTGATGAGAGTGGCCGGGTCCTTCGGATCGGAGAGCAGGCCGGGCACGTCGGATAGATAAACCAGTTTCGCGACTCGGAGTTCCTTGGCAAGAGCGGCGGCGGCGAGGTCGGCGTTGATATTGAGCGGGCGGCCGGTGGCCAGTTCGGCGGCGAGCGGCGAGATCACCGGCACGATGCCAGCCTGATGCGCGGCGTCCAAATGCGCGAGTTGGCAGCCAACCACTTCGCCGACGCGGCCAATATCCACCCGTTTCCCTTCGGCATCGAGGCCCTGGGTTTTTTGGCCGAGAAACACGTCGTTGCCGGGGATGCCCACCGCGTTGCCGCCGAAGTCGCGGATCATGCGGACGAGCTTGGGATTGATTTCCTCGGACAGCACGCGGGCGACAATCTCGATGGCCTCATCGGTGGTGACACGGAAACCGCCGACGAATTTCGCCTCCAGGCCGGCCTGTTCCATCGCCGCCGAGATCGCCTTGCCGCCGCCGTGGACGACAATCGGATTGATGCCGGCGACTTCGAGAAACACGATGTCGCGCATGACCCGGGCGACGAGATCGGGGTCTTCCATCGCCGAGCCGCCCATCTTGATGAGGAAGGTCTTGCCGCGGAATGCCTGAAAGTAGGGCAGGGCTTCGATGAGGGCGTCGGCTTTGTCGATCGGTTGCACGGTTGGAAGGATAGGGCGGGCCGGCGGCTGGCGGAAGCGCAAAGGTGACCTGATATCGATTGATCCGCAGGTCATATCGGAACGGCGCTCCCGTTTTCATTTCCCACTCGCCACCACTTTGCAATAACAGCACCCGCTCGTGAAACCTCACCAGCGTTTGGCGGTGGCCGACGCTGATGAGGGAATCGACGGTGAAGTTGCCCACATCCTCGCTGATGCGTTGATCCGGGTTATTGGGTGGACCACAGGTGTCCGTGTTCCGTCTGTGGTCTTGCCGGGTGGGATTGGATCCTCTATTTCAACGCGCATGACGTCAACAAGCATCGGAGAACCCGCGATAGGCGTGGTGGGTGGCAGTGGTTTGTATGAGATGGCGGGATTGGAAGGGATCGAGGTGCTGTCGATACGGACACCGTTCGGCGAACCGTCGGACAAGGTGATTGCCGGCCGGATCGACGGGCGGCGCGTTTGTTTCCTGCCGCGTCACGGCGTGGGGCACCGCCTGCTGCCGCATGAAATCAACCACCGGGCTAACATCTGGGCGTTGCGGTCGCTCGGGGTGCGCTGGCTGATCTCGGTCACCGCGGTGGGAAGCCTGCGCGAGGCGATGGCGCCCCGTGACATCGTGGTGCCCGACCAGTTGATTGATCGCACCGGCACGGGCGCGAAACACACGTTCTTCGGCAATGGCATCGCCGCGCATGTCGGATTTGCGGATCCCTATTGCGGCGATTTGCGAAACCTGGTGGTGGCGGCGGCACGTCTGTTAGCTCCGAAGACACATGATCGTGGAACCTATCTGTGTATGAACGGACCGGCGTTTTCGACGCGCGCGGAAGCGGCGATGCACCGGATGATGGGCGCGGACATCATCGGCATGACCAACGCCCCGGAGGCCCGGCTATGCCGCGAGGCCGAGATCGCCGCGGCCGCGCTCGCCCTGGTGACCGACTACGATTGCTGGAAGGAGGACGAGCCGCCGGTGGATGTGGAGGCGGTGTTGGAAAATCTCCGGGCTAGCAGCTCTCTGGCGAGACAAATCGTCCGCAACGTCGTCGCGATGATCCCGGAATCTCCGGCAAGCCCGAGCCACCGCGTGTTGGACACCGCGGTCTTCACGCCGCGCGACGTGTGGCCGCCGCGGACGGTGGAGGATCTGGCGCCGATTCTCGGGCGATTCCTCAGGGCCGACGCATCATCGTAACGCGGGTTTGCAGGAGGGTAGCGGCGAGGATTTTGATTTCGTGAATGAGTCAAACTCACGAATCCAACCTGCTGCGCAATCAATTCTCTTGAACCCAGCGTTCCCTCTGCTACCTCCGCGCCTCCGCGCCAGTGATCCCTTTGGATGCGTCAGGCCTGTTCCGCCGCTTGCCAGCCGGGCGAATCGCGCGTTAGGATGATTCATCGTGAACGTCGGAATCCTCGCTAATCCCCACAAACCCGGTTCGATTCCCACCCTTCAGGCGCTTCGGACAGCTCTCGGGGCGTGGGGGATTTCCTCCGTGCTTGAGATGCAGACCGCCGCTCTCGCTGGCGAAAGCGGTGGCATGCCGGCCGCCTCGTTTTCCCAGCATGTGGACATGGCCGCGGTAATTGGCGGCGATGGCACGATGCTGCATGCCCTGTCGAGGCTCGGCGATTTCGAAAAACCCGTCGCCGGCATCAATGTCGGCAACCTTGGATTCCTCACCAGTTGCAAAGACGACGAACTCGACGTGTTCGCCGCCGCGCTTGCCGGAGGGCGCTTCACCACCAGCATCCGCACCTTGTTGGATGCCACCGTGCACCGGTCTGGCAAACCCGCCGCCTCGTTCACCGCCTTGAACGAGGTGACACTTGCCCGCGGTGAAACCGGACGCCTGGTTTCGCTCAGGGCGCGGGTGAATGGCGAACTTCTCAACGACTACCGGGCGGATGGCTTGATTGTCGCCACCCCCACCGGCTCCACCGCCTATTCTCTTTCCGCAGGAGGGCCGCTCATCGCGCCGGGTGCCGCGGTGTTCCTTATCACGCCGATCTGCCCGCACAGCCTGAGCCAGCGCGCGCTCGTTCTATCGGATTCATGCCTGGTCGAGCTTTCCTCCCAGGACCCCGATAGCGAGCCGATGCTCTTCACCGTCGATGGCAGGGACAGCGTGCGCATTGAGCCGGGCGACCGCGTCGAAGTGAGGAAATCCGCCAGATCGTTCCAACTGCTGCGCCTTGAAGGCCGCTCGTTTTACGAGGCCCTGCGGCAGAAACTCGGCTGGCAGGGAGTCTGATATCCGCGGGAGAAACCCTCAAGGGGAGAAGCCCTAAATCCGAAATTTGGAAGCCGAAACTTGGAATCCGGATTCCGGTTAGTTGCATTTCAGGGTTTCACGAATCACGGCGGCGAGGCGTTCCCGCAGCGGCCGACCCTTGATCGATAGAGCCTTTTGTTCGTTTTCATAAATCCGGCGGCCCTCTGCCGTCTCGATTGGCACGGCCTCGCGTCCCCAGGCGCTCAAGTCATACGGGCTGGCGCGCATGTCCAGATCCCGGAGCTCCACCGCCAGTTCGAAGCAATCCAGCAGCAAGTCCGAGCCCGCCCAAGGCATCGCCTTCGCCGCCCATTTGTAGAGATCCATGTTTACATGCAGGCAGCCCGGCTGCTCTAACAAAACCCGGGTTTCAAGGGTTGGCTGCAAGTGGTTGAGCGGACGCGCGTCGCTGGCAAAAAAACGGAAGGCGTCATGATGCGAACAGCAAATCGCCCGGGTCCCCACCAATGCATCGATCTCCGCCTGAGGCAGTCGCAACGCCAGCGTCTTCTCATGGCGCACCTCCTTGCCCTTGTAAACCATCGCCCATTCGTGCAGTCCGTGGCAGGCGAAGTTAGGAGCCCGGTCGCCCGTCGCTTCCAACAATTCTCCGATCCACAACAAGCGCTGCCGTTCCTTGTCCGACAACTTGCCGGAGTCCGCGCGCAGCAGGCCGTTGTCCTGCGCATACCAACGATCGGAGAACGGCGGAAGCAGGGTGGGGGACCGCGGGCCCAGCTCCCACTCCAGCGCCACCCCGATCCCTGGTTGCCAGTTTTCCAACAGTGAAAAGGGAAATGGATAATACTCAAACAGAAAATCCGCGATCGGATGGGGCAGCCCCCGGTCCCGACGATTCCGCGCAGGCCCTGTATGCCTTTCCGCCCGTCGCCGGTGCGCGTCGGACCGTTCCCGCCACTCGACGGCTGGAAGGACGGTGGATGGAGCATCAAGAATCATCGCCCCGCGAAAAAAGCAGCTTTCCGGGAGAAAGGCAAAATTTCCCTTGCCTGTGCCTCAAAGCCGCCCTAATTATCCCGCCCCGCGCCGTAAGGCGCATGGTTAAATCGCGGGATGGAGCAGCCAGGTAGCTCGTCAGGCTCATAACCTGAAGGTCGTAGGTTCAAATCCTACTCCCGCAACCACCATAAAGGCCTGAATCTTAACGGATTCGGGCCTTTTCCTTTTTCTTGGAATGGCCAGTGAAGGCACCCAGTGAAGGCACTTTTGAAGCTTTTTCGCTCGGCGACTTATTTTTCGAGCGACTTGACGCTCTCCCCGCGCCCAGCCGCGCGTGATGGACGGAAACGCGAGTTTGGGGTAGTATCCGCCCCATGAACGACTGGCGAGAAGGCGTGATCCTCCAGAAACTCTCAGAGGGCTGCACAATGAAAGAAGCGGCCACGGCTGCAGGCATGACCCGGCAAGGAGTCTGGTGGCGTTGCGGGATTCTCCCCGATTTCGCCCAAGCCGTCGCCCTGGCGCGTGAGACAGGCAGGGACGAGCGGACCTTTCGCCGATGGTTGACCCACCCTTGCCGGGGAAAACGTCCACCCACCGGCAAAGGGCATGGCGGCAGGCCAGCATTCAGCTATGGTCGGCGCTGACGCCTTACACGTCTCCACCCACGATGATCCGGATCTCGCCCGAGTGCGTGGCGTTCACATCGATCTTGTCGCCGTAGCGTTTCGGGTCCCACTTCGACAGGAGCTTGAGGCGTGTTTCGATTTGCAGCCTGCGATGACCCAGCATGTCCTCGCGGATCGACTCGATGCCATCCTTGCCGATCCTGGTGCGGGTGCCCTCAAGCGGCGTGTCCGCTATTTTGAGGCACTCAGTGGCCAATGCGTCGAATCCTTCCTCGCGCGCGCACGCGATGCTCACGGAAAATTCCGGGTATCTCGTCCGCCAGTCTGAAACGGTTTGCACCTTTGGCATTCCCTCGCCGCGGCAAATCGCCGCCAATGGCTCGCCCTTACCCAATCGTTCGCAAATCTCCTCGGCCAAGGCATCGGTGAATTTGCTCGGGCGGCCACGCTTGGCGGCCGGCGGTGCAGGCTGTGTCATCGTTGGCATGTCCACTCCCTATCACTTGGAGGGAATTTGTAAAGATTGCCTTGATGCCAATCAATCATGACCGCTTGCGCCGTGGTGGCTCGCCCTCCGGTTGCCGCTCATCTCGATCTCAATCATGAAATGGGCACGACCCGCTTCAAGGAAGCAGCAAATGAGGACGCCTCACGATGCCGAATCCTTGCCATCAGCCGGTTGTCACCTTCGACGAAGTGACCGAGGGCATGGAGGATAACGAGAAGGCGAAATTCGCCGGGAAGTGGTCAACGCTGGAAGCACTGGCGGGCGCGTCCGAACGGTTGGACGAACTGGCATCGCTCATTGTGGATCATTTCGAGAAACGGCAACTGGCGATCAACGGCAAGGGCATGATCGTCTGCATGAGCCGCCGGGTGTGTGTGGACCTTTACGAGCGGATCACCAAGCTGCGCCCCGCATGGCACGACTCCGCCGACGACAAGGGCAAGCTCAAGGTGGTGATGACCGGGTCCGCCGCCGACCCGCCAGCCTATCAACCGCACGTCCGCAACAAGCAGGGCATGGACAATCTGGCGAAGCGGTATCGCGATCCCGGCGATGATTTCCAACTGGTGATCGTCCGCGACATGTGGCTGACGGGTTTCGATTGCCCATCGATGCACACGCTCTACATCGACAAGCCGATGCACGGCCACAACCTGATGCAGGCGATCGCGCGGGTGAACCGGATTTTCAAAGGCAAACCCGCCGGCCTGGTGGTGGACACCATCGGCATCGCCACCGACCTAAAGGAGGCACTCACCTTCTACTCCGACCGCGACCGGGGAAACACCGGCATCGACACCGACGAAGCGGTGATGGCGCTCAAGAAGTGTCTCGACGTGCTGCGCTCGATGTTCCATGGCCTCGACTACGCCCCGGCGCTGAAGGGTGATAACGCGGCCCGTCTCAAGATTCTCGGGAAGGCGTTGAACCATGTCTATGGACTGGAAGGCGAGGGCGACGACGCCAAGAAGAAGGCGCGGAAGCGGTTCCTCGATGCGGTGGCGGAGCTGGAGAAGGCGTTCAAGCTGTCCTCCGGCCGGGACGAGGCGGCGGCGGTTTCGGTGGAGGTGGCGTTCTTCTGCGCGGTGAAGATCGCCATGAGCAAGTTCGAGGGCGATGGCAACGGGAGACGCCGGGGCTATGACCTCGACGCCGCCATCGAGCGCCTGGTCAACCAGTCGGTGTGCTCCACGGAAGTGATCGACCTGCTGAGTGTGGCGGGAATCAAGAGTCCGGACATCTCAGTCCTGAGCGAAGAGTTCCTGAAGGAGATGGCCGGCATGGAGCATAAGAACCTCGCGGTGGAAGCCCTGCGAAAACTCCTCGCAGGCGAAACGAAAAGCCGCACCCGCACCAACGTGGTGAAGAACCGCCAGTTTTCCGAACGCATCGAGGAGGCGATGGCCCGCTATCACAACCGGGTGATCGACGCGCTTCAGGTGATTCAGGAGATGCTCGACATCGCCCGCGACCTTCGCGAAGAGCCGGACGATGGACTAACACCGGAGGAAGTGGCATTCTACGACGCCCTCGCGGAAAACGGCAGCGCCACTGATTTGATGGGCAATGAGGAGCTACGGTTGATCGCGTCGGAGCTGGTGAAGGCGGTCCGGGAGAACGCGGGCATGGACTGGTGGCACTTCGACCAACGCCGGAAAAAAGTCCGCACCACCATCCGCCGCATCCTCCGCAAGTATGGCTACCCGCCGGACCTCGAAGACGCCGCAATCCGCACCGTGGTCCTCCAGGCGGAAGCCTTGGCGGCGGAGGTGCGGTGAGGGAGTTGTGATCGGTCATCTTCGCCACACCGCTTTGGCACGTCGCCTGATGGGTGTTTTGTCGCCAAGGGGACCGGCCCAGTTGGGCATCCGGGTCTGTTGGATTCATCCTTGCAATACCCTCGATGGAATTCTTGAATCAAACCGTCCGGAGAGATTCGGGCCGGGGCTTTAGAATCCCGTGGTAAGCGGTGGGCGTTGACCGCAACAGCGCCGCCTCCAGACCGAAAGGTCGGGGAGGCGGTGGCGCATGTCCAGGTCTCTCCCACGGGAGAGGCTAAAGGCCTCCGCGCTCGTCTTACCACGGGTTCTAAACTCCCCGGCCACCTTGGGAAACCGAGGTGGCTGGTTTTGTTTTGAGAACTAACCGCCATCACCATGATCCAATCACAAAGTCTGAGAGACCAAGCACTCAAACTCCACATTGATGAGGAACGATACGAATGGATTGTCGATCATGTGGAGTCGGCGATCACTTCATTCTTCTCAAATGGCGGTAATCTCAATGTTTACTCCAGTGACTGAAAAATCGACATCTTTGCCCTGACCTTGATGAATTGTTGTGATCGCGGGGACGAAGGTGGGTTCTTCTGCCACGCGGTGAAATTCATTCTTCAGGAAAAACACGCGGTTGCGGAAGAATCTGCATCAAACATTGCGAGCTTTATTGGGCAGCGATGCGTCCAGCTCGCCGATGCTCGCAAGGTTGTGGAGTCAAAATCGAAGTCCTCGGGCTGCGTCAGCGTCGCTGCCATTGGATTGCTGGGCGTAGCGGCTTTGGGATACTCTGTCGGACGGCTTTTTTTTGCGTGAGAACAAAAGTTGTCGAACCTACCCCGCCAAATGTCCCACCCCGCGTGATAAATTCCTCCCGCAATGTCCACTTCCTCATTCTTCACCGCTCTTTCCAGTAACCGAATCTCCAGGTTGATCCGTAGCGCGACAGGTCGTGTCGTGTATGCCGCACCGGGCATTCAGGACGGGCCGGCCGTCGCGTTGGTGGAACTCAAGGAACAGTTGTTGCCCCCGGAACTGACCATCAGCCTCGACTTTGACGAGCGTACACTCCGTATGGGATATGGAAGTCTGGAAGCCGTCGGAATGCTCCGCAAAGCTGGAATAGAACTGGTTCATTTCCCCGGTTTACGCAGTGGCATTCTGATCGTGGACAACCGCGGATGGGTATTTATCACCGCGTCGTTCCATTCCTGCACGTTTCCATTCATGTCCGCCGTGCCGAAGTAACTCTCAGCCAAAGCCCCGGCGCTGCCCACCGTCGTCACGTTGCCGTTCTGGCCGTTCCAGTCCGCGCCAGAAAAGTAGTTTGCCACGTTCGCGCCGGGATTGGTAATGTCCCCGGTGGCACTCGCTGCCGGCACTGTCGGCACAGTGTCGCTCTGGGACGCATAGAGCCAGTAGTTGTCGCCGCCGCCAGCTCCCGGTGTTGGGTCGTAATACGCTGCTTTATACCACTCGTCCTCGCTGGGAAGATATACTCTGGCACCCACGTTCTTGGTGAAGAGGGCGGCCATGGCTTCGACCATCGCGGTCGTGATGATTTCCCGGCATTCGGCGGCGGATTCCTCGCGGCACTCGACGACGACTTCATCGTGGACGGTGGAAACGATGCGGGCGGATTTCGGCAGGCGTTGGTGAATCAGGACGAGCGCGTGTTTCATGCCGTCGGCGGTGCCGCCCTGGACCGGCGTGTTCACGATGGCTGTGAAGCGTTCCCAATCGGACGCGGTGCTTGGAATCAGGCGGCGACGACCGGTGCGGGTGCGGACTTCGGTGATGCCTTCCTCCGCCTGATTGTGGCTGGTGCCGTGCCATTGGCGGAGACGCGAGTAGGTGCGGAAAAACGCCTGGCGGATGCGGGTCCCGGCATCGGCAAGACGAGCCTCGTGAACATGATCGCCCGCACTCTCGCCAGTCACCCCGTCGCTATCGAGGACGTGAACGGCAAGGAAGTGGGACTCGAACTCGCCCGTGAATGGACGCGATCACTCGCCTATGGATCGCTCTTCGGATCGTGGTCGGTCAAAGTGGTGAACGAGTTAGACCGCTGCTCGAAAGACGCCCAAGACATGCTCCTCACCTATCTCGACCGCATGAAACCCGGCCACGCATTCCTCGGCACCACGAACCTTGACCTCAGCAGTCTCACCGAACGCTTCCAAACCCGATTTCAATCGGTCCGGCTCCAGCCACCGGAAAACGAGGTATTAGCGGCATTCCTCGCGAGGCGGTGGTCGGTCCCTATTGCCACCACCCGGATGATTGCGGCAGGGGCAGGAGGGAACGTGAGAGCGGCGATGGCAGACTTGGAGATGTGGTTGGGGTGAAGGCGAGAGAGCCGGTGGCCGGACCGGATGGCGGGGAAAAGGGGGTTGTTCGGCGAGAGCATGTTTTCCAGGAAGACGGATGCGTCGAAAATCGCGCTCGTCGCCTTGGTCGGCCTTTTGCGGGAGACGGGCTTCAGTCTGTTGGACACGCAGTGGATGACCGATCATCTCAAACAATTCGGCGGCTACGAACTCCCGCGTAAGGAATATCTGGCAGTACTGCGGAAGGCACTACGCGACGAGAAGGACGGATGAATTCTGTCTCAGCGACAAATTTGCCCGGCTGCCGTCCCGAGATTCGTCGGCATGTCCTGAACGCTGAACCCGAGATTCACCGAGCACCGACTGCCCCAGTATCCGCTCCAAGTACGCTGGGCGTGGGGCATGTCCAAACCGGTGCAGGCTTGGTAATGGCCGTAGTTCCAGCCTGCGAAGTTGGCGAGGGATGCGAACTGGTAGCTCGGGGTGGCGTCGCGTGAGTTGTGGCAGACGCGGCAGGATTGTTTGAAGAGGTTGGAGTATAATGCGGTATTCGCGGACCAGGAGAGTCCCGCGGCGGTTGGGACGTAATTCTGATTGTAGTAAAGGGGGTTGAGCATCGGATTGGACGCCGCATACCAGCCGATGATGAGGTCGGCGGTGGCGGAGGTCGGCGCGGTTTTGAGGACTCCCGCGTTCATCGCGGCGATTTCCGGAAGTTGGACTCCGTACTTCGGGTGGAAGGTGTAGGATTCCAGGTCGAATGGCAGGAAGCGCGACCCAAGATTGGGCGAATCTCCAGCCGTGTAGAAGTTGCCGCCGTGGCAGGTGACACAGAGGTTGGGCACGCATTTCAAGCCGGCCCCGTCGAGGTTGGCGCAGTCGAGCAGCGCGCCGTTGCTGCCGTAAACGTAGAAGCGGGTGTAGCGGCTGGGGGTGACGGAAGCGGCGTCGATGCGGCTGGAATAGTCCATGCAGACGGTGGCCACCGGTCCGCGCCCGCAGCGCGCGTCTTCGAGGGTTTCGTAATTGGTGACCGCGTAGGCGACGTCCGGCTGGCCGTCGAGGGCGGAGGTTTTGATCCGCATCGTCTGGGCGCGGGCGAAGCCGAGGTCGCCGAGATTGTAGTAGTAGGCGGTGGAATAATCGCTGGCACTTACGCCGCTGAGCGCACCTCCGAATCGCGGTGGCAGACCGCTGAGCGTGCGCCAGGCGGAGAGTGTGGCGGGCGCGTTGATCTTGGCATAGTAGGCAGCGGTGTCCGCCGGGGTGTTCACGCCGCCGCGACTGAGGAAATGGTTGGCGGTATTGATCGCCGTGACGGTGGTATCCGTGGGCAGGTTCTTGAGGTCAGGCTCGCTGTCTGCCAGCGAAAACTTCACCCAATGGGCGGCGATGGCAGGCAATACCAGCGGCGTGGTGTTAGGAACGATGGTCTTGCGGACCACAAGCGGTTTGGCGACCGCCTCGACGGGGGCCGACGTGGGGCTGATGGTCTGATGGAAACGACCGGGACCGTGGCGGACATCGATGACCGAGACCTGCAGCGCGGAACCATGGGCCACGTAAAGATGGCCGAAGCTGTTGCGGCAGTTGCTCTGCACGGTGACGGGGAAAATCGAGTGGACGTTGGGCAGCCAGGAATTCCAGCCGCCGATGAGCACGTCGAACGGATAGTTCAGCGAGCGGTCCGCCTCGAAGACCAGCTCGACGAGCGGCTGGTCATTCCCTAGCAGGAACAGGCCGCTGCGACCGAGGCTCAGGACGTAGTGGCGGGTGCTGATCTTGGTGGACACCGTCCACGGCTCGAAGTAGCCGGTCGCCTCGTTTTGCTGATAGGTCGCCATGCTTGTCGGGTTGGACGGCGTGTGGCTGGAGTAGATGTCGAGCGTCGCGGCGGTGGTCGGCGTGAGTGGCACGTTGGTGTCGCTGCGGATGTCGATCCAGGCCGCGCCGTATGGAGCGATGCCGCGGCGGTTCGCGCCCACGCGCATTTCCGGATTCGGCGGCAGCGGGTTGGTGAGCCGAGGATCGAAGGAAACCATGCGGACGACGATGTTTCCGGTCCACGGCACGTTCGCCGGATCCAGCAGCGAGTTCGGCGGCAGCGTGAGGACGCTGCCGGACGGGTGGGTGATGACCAGCGGGCTGGCGCTCTGGCTGAGCGTGTAAACATTGGCCGGGACCATGCAGAACTGGGCCTCCTTGGGCACTTGGAATTCAAAGGGCCAGAGGAAGCGCATGTGGTCGTCCTTGTCGACACGGACGAGGTAGGGTGCGTTGCTCACGGGATCGGTGTTGATTTCAAAATACCCCCCGGCGGTGAGCGTGGTGCCGATGATGTTCGGTGAGGCGAGCCCGTTATGGCTCAGGGTTACGGTGGCGGGGTGGCCGGGGCCCGTCACGTTCGGCGCACCGGAACTCCACGTGGCGGCGACACCGGACCAGCAGCCGCGGAATTTGATCCAGTTCACGACGGCGATGTTAAACGGAATGAAATCCACCGCCGCATAACAGGTCGGCAGGAAATGGACGCGCACGAGCCCGCTGTCCTGAGGGTCGCCGAGGCCGTCCGCCTGCGGGCCGTCCGCTTGATCGAAGGTGAATGTCGCGCTGCCTTTGGTGGAGAGCAGGCGTTGGCCGTTGAACTCGGCGATCCAGCGGGGCTCGAGCGGGAGTCGCCCGGGGTTGTCGATTTCCGCTTGGAAGGTGACAGGGACTCCCGGCTGGACTTCCATGACCTCCACGCCGTTTTGCCACGCCGTGATGCGCTGGGTTTTCGGTAAAATCTCCGCGAACTGAAGGGAGACGGGCGAGATCGCGGCAGGCGGCGCATCGACCGTGGATTGGATGGCAAGCCCCTGATAGGTGCCGGTCAGAGTGGTGGGAAATGCCCCCGGCGGCAGGTTGGTGAGCGCCCAGCGGCCATTTCGATCGGGAACCACCTCGACCGACGAGCCGTCCGCGAGGGCGGCACTCACGCGGGAGCGGCTGGCAATGCCGAATTCGGGCAGATCGCAGCGTGCGGCATCGCCTGTGGAAAGTGTCAGCGTGCCAACCAGTGTTCTATCAGGAGGCGGCGGCTGCGGGCCTGCAAGGATTTCAAGAGGTGATAGAGGCACGCCTCCGGCAGGCACATTGAGGGCTTCCGGCAGGGTTCCGGAGATTCCATTCCACAGGTAGCTGACGAAGTAAGCGCCGGGCGGGACGTGGCGGATGCGGAATTTCCCCTTGTCATCGGCGGTGCCGGAAATCGGGAGTGAAGTCGGATCGTTGGCCTTAACCAACATCACCGTGGTCCCAGCCGCGTCGATGTCGAAATGCTTTCCATCAGAAAGCTCGAAGCCTTGCACCGCGTGACCGGAGACCATTGCGAGGGGACCGAAGACGCCGCTTAGGGCTGGCGCAGCCGGACCCTGGCCCGAAAAGTTAGTTGCGGCGATCGTGATATGATACGTCAGCCCGGCGGTCAGCCCGTCGATTTCCAACGAATTCACCCGGCCAAGGGTGAGGCTCTGCAAATGATTTGCAGGATCGACGTTGGCGCTGGTGCCGATGTAAACGACGTAGCCGGCGGCATCGTCAGTGGAATCCCACTCCAGCCGGAAAATTCCGCCCACGGAGACGAGCCGGAAATTCGGTGGAGCGACCGGCAGGATGGCGGGAACGATTTTGAAAAACGCTTTCGGCGGGATCATCTCGAAGGAGGCCTGCCACGAGTCCGGTTCGCTCGCGGCCGTTTGGTCGGGAACAATTTTCCACGCCGCGGCGTCGTCGAGAACCGGTGCCCAGACCAGCTGGGTGGTGCCGGACGCCGCATGCCAACGCAGCACGAATTGGTTTCCCTGCCGCTCTCCGCGCAGCATGGGATCGGCCTGGGTGATGGGGCAGGCAAGCGACGCGATGATCAGCAACGCGCTGGTGAACTTTCGAAATGACAGGGTTTTCATGGGTTTATTCTCAGGCGCGGGGCGGATAATCCTTATTAAGACCTTGCATGAAGATGAAATTTGAAGCCTTCAGTCAAGGGGCGATAGGCGGCAGTCGTGAGTCCGCGCGCCGGTGCTTAGTGCGAACTTCAGAGGCCAAAGAATCCTTGGCACATTGGGCTTAATGGGTATGATCGCCGGAAGGTTGACGGATACGACCCATTTAAACCCAATCGTTCTCCGTTCTCGATCCTCATTCCGGATCTTCGCCGCTGGAAAATATTGCAACTGTTTTTCAGCACTGGAATCAACCGGTCGTATTGCTAGGAAATTGCTTTCCCGGTGAAATTGCTAGGAAATTGCTTTCCCGGTGAAGGCCGTTGAAAGAGCCGGTGGCCGGACCGGATGGCGGGGAAAAGGGGGTTGCTGCCTCTGAGCGATGTGTTTGGCGGGCGATACGGATGGTGGTAATGGGTGGCGTTTGGCTTCAAATTAAGTCGGGGTAATATCCGAGCGGCAAAAGGGGGTGGCTGCTCAACACGTCGGCCCCGATCGAGGCGAGCTTTTGCCGAGTTGGTAAAAAAGCCGCCGCCCTGAAGGGGGCGGCGGCTAAGTTAATTAACAGATGCGTGGAACGCGGTTCGATCAGAACGAGTAGTTCAGACCGATCGTGCCGCCGTTGCTGTCGACGCCATCGTTATCGACGGAGAACTCGCCGCGATAACCGATGTCCATCGATAGTTTTTCGCTAAACGAGTAGCCCGTGCCCACGGACAGCAAGATTGCTGAGCCGAGTTCGTCGCCCTCCACCGAAAACGAATTTCCGTCAAAGCTGGCGGTGGCCTGAACTTTGTCGTTCTCGAATTCGTGCGCATAGGCGACCGAGGCGTATGGGTGGAATTTGTTGTAGCTGCCATCGACGCGATAACCGATCAGACCGCGTAACGAATCCACGTCGTAGTCATCGACCGAAAGCGGCAGTGGACCATTTTCATTGAAGCCGTCGACATCGACGTTTTGATATTCAAGACCGGCGTATGGGCCGTGTTTGATCGAGGCGTTGCCCATGGTGTAACCCACGGTCCAGAGTGCCTGAAGGCTTGAGGCATCGCTGCTGCTGTCGCCATCGAAGCCGGATAGGACACCGCCGAAGCTGCGGCTCATATCCATATTATGGGTTCCGTAACCGACGAGGAAGTCGGAGTAGAGTCCCATCGATTGACCCCAAGTGCCGTAGACGGCGCCGCGCAGGCTATCGAGATCCGAGCTGTTGCCCGAACCGTTGCTGTCGTAGCTGCTTGCCGAGCCGTCGAGCACGATGCCCAAGACGAAATCGGAAGAGACGCGCCAGTCGAAACCGGCGGTGAAGGCCGACGTGTCGCCGTCGTAGTCGTGGCGGGAGTTGGACGCGCTGTAGTCCTGCGAATCATACGAATAGGCTCCCCAAGCGTTGCCTTTGTTGGCGGAGCTCGTGGTTTGTGCTGGAATCGCACCCTTGGCTCCGCTTGCAGCGGGAGTGGTGTGGGTGGTGGTTTCCGCGCCACGAACCGCGGCGAGGTGTTGCTGCGTCATGCGATGCAAGCGGTAGTTGCCATTCATTACGGCGACGGCTTGGCTTAGGTAGCGCTCAGGATTGAGTGATGCGAGTGTTTCCTGGACCGTGGACAGATCGGAGTAATCCATGGCAGCGATGAAGTCCTGCACGTTGGAGTTCAAGGAGTTGATCGACTGGTCGATCGCCCCGCCGAGTGCCGACTCGTTATCCGTGAGGCCGGGAAGGCCCGCGAAGTTGTGGTCGATGGTGAAGACCAGATCGCTGCTACCATTGATGAGGGAAACCGTGGTGAAGTAATCTTCAAGAACGGTATTTCCGACAATACTTCCGCCAGTCAACGAGCCGATAAAAAGCCCGCTGTCTGGAACCAGAGCGTCATCGAATTGGACGGCCAGTGACGGCAGTGCGCCGGTGATCACAGCGTCGCTATTGATCACGGTGTAGGTGCCGTTGCTCATCGCCTGATTGATGCTGGTCGGTGCGATGGCCACAGTCATGCCAGTTCCGAGACCGTATGTGCCACCGATGTGATTGATGAGATCGCCTGCGAGGCCGCCGGAAACCGGAGTCGAGGACTGCGGTTGCACGTCATAACGAATCGTGTTGGCACCTGTGCTGGTGACGTTACCAACCAGGTTCAGGGTGCCGATCGCATCGGTCGGAATGGTTGTCAGCGAGGCTGGAATTTCGCCTGCACTGATCGTGGCATTGGTCAAGGCGATGTCTGCCGTCCAAGTGCCCGTGCCGCCGAGTTCCGTGCCTGCCGCCGCCGCGATTTGTGTCGCTGGGGCACCGCCGATCAGTTCGGAAACGTTGCCGTTGATGTAAAGGCCGCCACCGCTCAGGGTGATGGTATCCGTGAGCACATTGCCAGTGATGAAGGCGGTGCCCGAGTTTAGTTTGTTGATCGTTTCCATGCTCACGTCGCCAGTAATGGCGTTGGTCGTGCCGCTTGGTTCGGTCTTGCCGCCGTCGAAGGTGAGTGTGTCGGTGTCGCTGCCGCCAATGATGTCGCCGTTTACAATGCTGCTGTAGTCATCGTCGCTGGTCATGTTGACGATGTCCGCTCCTGAGTTGAGCAAGATATCGCCAGTGACAAGACTGCCAGCATTGAGGTTCAAGGTGTCGATTCCGAGGACTCCGTCAATGGCTACAGTACCGGTGCCGGTGCTGGTGATTGTGCCCGAGTTGTTCAGCACGAAGAAGCCGAGGGGACTGCCGAAAGCGTCGATAGCCAGAGCGCCGGAAATTGTGGCGCCGTAATTGTTGGTGACTGTCGAATTGTCGCTGATCCGGACACCGGAGATGCCACCCGTGATGCTGCCGGAGTTGGTCACTGTGGCGCCGTCATCCAGCCAAACGCCAGTGCCGGTGAGATCGCCGCTGATGGTGCTAAGGGCGTTGTTGGTGACGGTGGCGTTATCGCCGGCTATCACACCGTTAACACCGCCATGGATCGAATCAGAATTGGTGAGCGTCAGGTTGTCTACGGCCTGAATGCCGTCCCCGGTGGTGCCGGTGATCGTGCCTTTATTGTCGATATTCGCAAAGTTTCCGACGTTGATGCCGTCTACTGTGCCAGTGATTGTTCCTTCGTCGACCTTAATGCTGCTGGACAGCACTTGGTTGTTGTTGATCACGAGATCGTTACCGCCGAGAATCCCGTTAGTGCCACCTAAGATATCGCCGGAGTTGGAGATGTTGACGGCAATGCCGTCGCCGTTGCCGATGCTGATGCCGTTGCCGAGCGTGCTGGTGATCTGAGCATCGTCGTTGTTGGTGATGGAAGCGAGGTTTTGCGCCTCGATCCCGTTGCCTCCATTGGCGGAAATGGTGCCGGAGTTGGTGACGGTCAGGGAGTCACCATTTGCGTCCACGCCGTCGGCGTTGGAGTTGGCGCTGGTGGCGCTGATGGTGCCGTAGTTGGTGACGGTCAGGTTGGCGAAGCCTTCGATGCCGTCGCCCTGACTGCCGGTGGCGGTGATCGTGCCGCCCAGATTGTTGGTGACTGTGGCGTAAGCCGAGGAAATTTGGATTGCATCGTTAACCGATGTGATGCTGCCGGAGTTGGTGATCACCGTTTGGTTGAGCAGAATTCCGCCAGCGACGTTGATGCCGTAGACGCCGCCGGAGAGCGTGCCGGAGTTGGTGATGTCAGTGGAGAATCCGGGCGAGCTGATGGCGCTCAGCGCGCTGGTGAGAGACCCGGCGTTTACGATCGAATAGCCTGCGCTGTTTACTAGGAGGCTATCGAAGGTGGGGTCGTTGAGGAGGATTGTGCCGGAATCGATTGTGACGATCGGCGTAGCGCCACCATTCGCGACGATGTGGTTAGCGCCGTTGTCCGCTGCGGTTACGATCAAGCTGCCGTTCCCTGCGGTGGAAATCACTGCGGCATTAGTCAATTGGGACAAAGCGGGAACGATAATGATCAGGGGGAGTGTCTTACGAATGATGTTTTGATATTTTGGTTTCATTGGTTTCTGGTGGCTTGTAATTGGTTAATTACTAAGAATTTTCTGGAAATTATATTGCTAGGAAATTGCTTTCCCGGTGAAGGCCGTTGAAAGAGCCGGTGGCCGGACCGGATGGCGGGGAAAAGGGGGTTGATGGCGGGGAAAAGGGGGTTGCTGGGGAGAGGAAGAGTCTGGTTCCGGTGTCGTCGTAGAAGGAGGCATCTTTGACCGTAACCGCTGCACCCATGGGGTGGTCGGATGCCGCTCTTCTAATTCCCTCAAGAAATTTTCGTCCGACATCAGGCTCATCCCTGATGCTGCGTTCATAAATGCTTCTTGCGGTGTTTTCTTTTTCGTTTCCATTTGGTAAGGTCTTAAAATTTGTTTTTAACGTGTCGCCGAAGGATGTGCCTACAGAGACATTAACTTTTCCAGTAGCAGTTCCAGTTGTTTGTCCGTCATCCCTTCCGCTATTTCGTGTGGTTCGATTGGCTCTGATGGATTCTGCGATTGCGTTGGCTTCGTCTCCGAGTCCGCGTTGTTTTGCGATTGATATGAATTCTTCGTCATAGGATGATTTGAGGTTGCTCTCCGGTTTGCCCGTAAGCAAGGCCCAAAGATCTTTTTCTGGATACCACAGGATTGCTTGGATGTCTGCGTTGGTGGTATCGTAACCCAAAGCTTTTAATTGTAAACGACTATTGTTTACAATCTGTGTGATCACGCGGCGATCTTGATCGGATGGGGCGTCAACCGGATTGAGGTTCGATTTCACTGCCGTCCCACGGGAAGGCCTAGCTGAGAGCGGAAAAGCGGGCTGGTGTTGAGTTGAAATCCCTGCCACTCGGTAGGGCGTAATGAACAACACAACACCAACCCGGGCCAATGTGGTCGTCCTCAAGCAAATGCTCAACCTCA
>CAMBPB010000014.1 GCA_945869465.1 Prosthecobacter debontii | reverse complement strand
TAATCTCATGGGACAGCATCGTCACTGGAATGCCGAGATATATCAACTGCTCGCAAAAAAGTCGCAATCGCCATTTCCCCGAAACGACCTTAAGGCCTTGTAAACTCAAGGCTCAGGGCGCGCCGCGCCAGGTCTGTGGGACGGCAGTGGTTTTTTTTCATAAGCGTGTCCGGAATCTAGCAGCCCGGTGCGCGCGCGGCAAGGAGATACGGGGTGGCGTGCTTGGAGTCTGGCCGGCGACCGCATCTCTCACTTCTGGCACTTCGGGCACCAATAGGTTGAGCGCTGGCCGAGCACCGCCTGGCGGATCGAAGTGCCGCAGACGCGGCAGGGCTCGCCCTTGCGGTCGTATACGAAGAGCCGTTGTTTGAAATACCCGGGCTCGCTGTCGGAATGGAGGAAGTCCCGCAGCGTGGTGCCGCCCTGCGCGATCGAGTCGGTTAGAACCTCGCGGATCGCGGCCACCAGTTTTGCGAGGCGGGGTTTGGTGAGGCGCCTGGCCGCCGTACGGGGCAGGATGGCGGCGCGGAACAAGGCCTCGGAGGCATAGATGTTGCCCACGCCCACGACCACCTTCGAGTCCATGATGACGAGCTTGATGGCGGCGGAGCGTTTGGCGCAGGCGGCTTGCAGGTGCGCTGCGGAAAACTCCGGCTTCAGCGGCTCCGGGCCGAGCTTTGCCAACAGGGGATGCGCCGCCGGATCCCCGGTGAGGTGCAGCACCAGCCCGAAGCGCCGCGGATCGTGAAAGCGCAGTTGTTTGCCGTTGGCCAGCGAGATGCCGAGGTGGTCATGGGTTTTCCATGGCTGTGACGGATCGGCGACCCGCAGGCTGCCGGACATCCCGAGGTGGAGAAGCAGCGTGCTGTGGTCGTCGATTCCTAGCAGAAGGTATTTCGAGCGCCGCCGCACGTCTGTGACACGCCGCCCCTCGATGCTGGAGATGGACTTGGAAACGGGCAGGCGGAGGTCGTGGCGGCGCACGATCACCTCGGTGACACGCGCGCCAACCACATGCGGCATGATGCCGCGGCGGGTGGTTTCAACTTCTGGCAGCTCGGGCATGAGGGATGTCTAACTTAAAACGAACCGGCAGGCGGCAACGACGTGGCACAGGCTGCCAGCCAGCACGAACAGGTGCCAGATCGCGTGATTGAAGGGCAGCCGTTTCCAAGCGAAAAAGACCACGCCGAAGGAGTAGGCCAGGCCGCCCGCCGCCAGCCACCACACGCCGGCGGCAGGCATCGCCCGGAGCAACGGGCCGAAGGCAAAAAGGATCAGCCAGCCCATCAACAGATAGATGGAGGTCGAGATCCAATGATCTCTTTTCCCCTTCCAGAGAGTTTTCATGAGCACTCCGCCGAGCGCCATCGCCCAGACGGCGCCAAACAACGACCAGCCCCATGGTCCCTTCAGGGTGATGAGGGTGAACGGCGTGTAGGAACCCGCGATCAGCAGATAGATGCAGGCATGGTCGAGCGCCTGGTAACGGGCCTTCCAGCGCGAGGACGTGGAAAAATGATAGAGTGTGGACGATGAGTATAACAGGATCAGCGAAATCCCGAAGACTGTGGCGGAAACGACTTTGAGAACATCCCCGGCGGACAACGCCCACATGACCGGCAACGCCACCACACTGAAAACGACGCCCGCCGCGTGGGTTACCAGACTGGCGACCTCCTCGCGGTGGGAGTCGCACAAGTGCGAGCGATCTGTGGCATTGTGAGGCATTCGGAGCGGCCTTCCCTTCGCGCGGAATCGCCCGCTTGTCCAGCCAGCCTTTGGCGGGGCGGGCCGAAAAATATCCGCGCCTGGGCTTGAAATGCCCATCCGCACACGCCAAAGCAGCGCTGTGACTCAGGCCTTCATTCTCGGCGCGGGACTCGGAACCCGCTTGCAGCCGCTCACTAGCCGGCTGCCGAAGCCGCTGGTGCCGCTTTTCCACCAGCCGCTCGCCGAGTGGGCGATGGCCGCCTGCGTGAACGCCGGCATCCAGCGTTTCGCCATCAACACCCACCACTTGCCGAACGCCTGGGACGGTTTCAGCCACCGTGCCGGCATCCGGAATCTCCACATCTCTCTGTTTCACGAACCTGTTCTGCTAGAAACGGGCGGCGGCCTGAAAAACATCGAGTCATGGATCGGCAACGAATCCGTGCTGGTCCACAATGGCGACATTTTCTCCACCCTGCGATTGGACAAACTCATCGCCGCACACGCAGCCTCCGGCCTGCCCGTGACGCTCGCACTGCGCTCGGAAGGCGAGGCGAAACACATCGCTCTCGATCCATCGATGACCCGCGTCACCGACATCCGCCGCCGCCTCGGCCGGGCGGAGGGCACGCACGTGTTTTCCGGGATCTATTGCATCAGTCCTGCTTTTCTCGAGTGGCTTCCCGCCGGCGAGAAGGTTTCCGTCATTCCCGCGTTTCTCGACCTGGCACAACTTGGCCAACTCGGCGCCATCGTTCTCGATGAGGGCCTGTGGCTCGATCTAGGCGACCGCGAGTCCTATCTGCAAGCCCATCGCGAGCTGAATCTCGGTCCGGCGATCCACCCGCTGGCGGAGATCGGAACCGGTGCCATCATCGGAAACTCGATCATCGGACCCGGCACCGTGGTAGCGCCCGGCGCCATCATCCGCGATTCCGTGATCTGGTCGGGGGGGCGCATTGCCAGTGACGCCGTGCTCGACCATTGCATCGTTTATTCCGGCGAGCCCGCGGGCGGCATTCACCGGCATGAGGATCTTTGAGGGTTGATCACTGATCAATCGTCCTCATCCTTGGCGCCCTTGACGCGGACTTTGCCGCGGAGTTTGGCCTCGATGAAGGCGTCGAGATCGCCGTCCATCACGTCCTGAATGCTGCCGGACTCCTCGCCGGTGCGGAGGTCGAGCACTTTCTGATAGGGCTGGAAAACGTAGGAGCGGATCTGGTTGCCCCATGAGACGTCGCCCTTTTCGCCATACGCGCGGTCGGCCTCGGATTTCTGCTTGTCCTCCTCGATGGTGTAGAGTTTGGCCTTGAGGATTTCGAAGGCGAGTTCGCGGTTCTGGCCCTGGGTGCGCGCGGCGGTGGAGCGGATCAGGATGCCGGAGGGCAGGTGGCGCAGGATGACGGCGGTCTCCACCTTGTTGACGTTCTGGCCGCCCTTGCCGCCGGAGCGGGTGGTGGTGATCTCGATGTCCTTCTCGTTGATCTCGATGTTGATCTCCTTGGAAACTTCCGGGGTGGCGTCGATCGAGGCAAACGACGTGTGGCGCTTGGCGTTCGAGTCGAAGGGGGAAATTCTAACCAGCCGATGGACGCCGCGTTCGTTTTTGAGAAATCCGTAGGCGTAGTCGCCGGTGATTTTCAGGGTGGCGGTGCGCAGGCCGGCTTCGTCGCCGTCCTGCCAGTCGAGCGTTTCCACGGTGTAGCCCTTGCGCTCGGCCCAGCGGGTGTACATGCGGTGGAGCATTTGCGCCCAATCGCAGGCTTCGGTGCCGCCCGCGCCGGCGGAAATGACCAGGAAACACGGCGAGATGTCGCTCGGCTGGTCGAGCAGGGTGAGCAGTTCGTAGGAGCGGATGTCGTTTTCCAGGCTCTTGGCGTTGGTGATCGCCTCACGGGCGAGGTCGGCGTCATCGAATTCCTTGGCGAGAGACACGCCGTCATCGATGTCCGCCACGCGGGATTCGAGTTTGAGGAACCCTTCGAGTTTTTTCTTCAGGCCCGCGGCCTTGGAGCTGATGGATTTCGCCTTGTCCGTATCATTCCAGAACTCGGGCGCGCCCATCGCCTCCTCGAGCGTGTGGATTTGGTTTTCGAGGGTCGGGACGTCAAAGATACCTCCTGAGTTTCGACAGGCGGCTTTTGAGGCCGTCGGTATCGAGCGCCAGGAGGTCAGCGGTGGGAAGTGAGGACATGCGGGCGGGAAGAGAGCCCATCTCACGGCTAGTGGCAAGGGGGAACCGAATCTCGCCTGGCAACCAGGGGGCGGTTTGCCAGATTGTGGCCGATGAATACCACATTGTTTCATGCCGCCACGGCGCTGGCACTGTCCGCAATCGGATTGGCAGAGCCGACTGAAGCGTCCCCCAATCGATCTGGAAGCCCGCAAGGCCTCAGTCGTCAATCTGGAGTCGCTCATTTCCCAACGTGAAAAACGCTTGGCTGAACTTGGCCAGGACATCGTCACCCTCGACGGCCGGATCAAAGAACGCGCCGGCCGGAAAGCAAACGAGAGCGGTTATTCGATCAGGGCCTGCAACTCGTGGGTTTGCCTCGCGCGTGGCACGAAGGGGCTGTTATATCCGAGCAGGCGGTAGCCGACGGCCTTGAGATTTTGTTTGGCGAGTTCGGCGTCGATCGCCTCGCGGGCCCGTGCGGTGGAGGCGTTGTCGCGGGCACCCTGCCAGGCATAGCTCAGCGCCGCCTGTGCGGGCACGTCGCGGACTTCCACCTGATCGCCATCCGCGCCGGTCTTGCCGACTTCCGGCGATTGATAGAGAAAAGCCATCCGCGCCATTTTCATGCCTTGGGTTTCCGACTCATCGAGAGTCATTTCGACGGGCGCGGTCATCGGGATTTTATTTCTCTTGATGTGTTTGAAGAGCCGCATGAACCCTCCGTTAGGACTGGTTTCCTTGGTGAACGCGGCGCGATAGGCCGGGTATTTTTTCCGCACCACCTGATTGAAGGGACCGGGCTCAGGCCAGCCTTTCGGCAACGGGGACTCCTCCTTGTAGTGCGGTTCGGCGGCGGGAACCGGGGAGGCTTTGTCAGGACCGATGACTTTCGACGCGGGCTCGGCCAGGGACGGCAGCAGCGTGCCCAACAGGCATGCAACAATTCGAGGGGTAATCTTCATCAGGGCAAGATCGCCGCGAACTCCTCTGCCGCAAGGGGAAACTTCCCAGGGGGGAGGGGACTGGACTGCAAATGATACCTGGGTATAGCCGGCGGGCGGAAGTGTTAGGACGATTGATCCTATTTCAGCGCGGGTTCGACCACCCGGTTGACAATCGCGTCAAAGGCGGGCAGCACGGCCTTGAAAACCGCCTCATGCCCGGCGGCTGTCGGATGCTGGCCATCGCAGGTGGCAAAAGCGCTCCGGCCCGGATCGACGAGATCGACATGCCCGTCCCTAGCGGTGGATTTATAACTGTTAAACGCGCGGGTTAACTCGGCCCGCGCCCGTCCGGACGCGGGAATCATGACGATGATTTTCGTAGTCTGACCGACCCGGCCGCGCAGCTTGACGAGTGCCTCGATCACGGAGTTGTCGGCGGGCGCGCCATTCTCTCCCAGATTGATCAGCACCACATCGGGCACCGGCTTCAAGGCCTCGCCCTGCAAGCGGCTCACTGTCGATGTTCTTTGATCGATCAACTTGCTTAGCGCCGGAACACTGGCCATGCCTCCACCCCAATTGTAACCGCCATAAGCGATCCGCGATTCCCGGTAACCATAGTGTTTGGCGAGAAGATAACCATAACTTGCCCGACCGTCCTCCGAGGCGGCCCAGGCGTCATCGGGCGGCCGTCCTTGCTTTTCTGCATACGCCGCGCCATCGCCCGACATGATCGAATCCCCGATGTTCAGCCAAACCTTGCCGGGGAGCGCGGGCGGCAGCATGGAACCGCCCGCAGCCACGATGACGCCGGTGATTTTGACCGCGTTGCCGGGCACATCGCCAGAAAAACGATCCTCGAAGGGTGACATCCCCTTGATGAACAAATCGATCACCGGATCGGCAACACCAGAAGCCAAGGGCACCGAGGACTCATCCGCCTTGAGCTGATGGCTTTGAAGGGCGCCGCCATTCACCGACCAGGCGACGATTGGAAATCGTGTCGGAACCCGGGTTGCCATGTGATCGCTTTTGACCTGCAAGGCAACCTGCCGGGTGCCCTTTAAGCGCAGCGTGAGGGACGCTCCATTCACCGAAGAACTGATGGAATCATCCTTGCACACCCAATTGTAGGGAGAAAGTCCGTTCAAGACGTGGGCGTCGGTGACGGGGATCACGGCCCCTGACAGATTGACGCTTGCAAAAATCAGACTGAAGAGGGTCATCAGGGTTGCTCGACGAATCATGTTGGCTTTGTGGTGGATTTCGGGGCTTCATCACGACCCGGAATCCGGCGTGGTTCACCCGCGGCGACGGATGATATGCCCGCCAGCGGGCCGATGGAAAGCGGATCTTGTGTGCGGAAACGGAGGCTCCGTCCAGGAGTCCGTGTTTATCGATTCAGCATCGAGAGATGCGAGTGGCGGATTCCACAGGATTGGATTTTCACCCGCACCTGCTCCGGACGCATCGCGCCGGGGTCGAATTCCAGCAGTTCAAGCGCCCCACCGGGTTTTGGCGCCGCCCATCCATGAAAGGTTTGCTTGATGACGGACTATCGATTTAAAAGTTGTCTGTGACAACAGCTCAAGGCGCAACCCCTAAGCCGGTGAGCTGAATGTCGAATGAATTTTCATCCGAATCATCGCTGTAAATGTGAACTCTCGCGAAATTGTTTTGGGTGGCGCGCACTACGGTAGGACTAAAGGTCACCGTGAATTTGGTGGAGGTGCCGGGCGGCAGCGATTTTTTGCCGGGATCCGTGACGATGTAATCAAGCTTATGCACCCCGTCGATGGTGACGGCTAGGTCGTTGAGCTTGGCGGTTCCGGTGTTTTTAATAGTGAAAGTTTTCGTTTTGCCGCGGTTTCCGACAATGACTGTGCCGAAGCTTACTCTGGAGTCACCGTCCACCAAACGACTCCCGTTTGGATGCTGCACCGCAATTTCGGAAGCGGAGTCAACGGGCGATGCCGGATAGCCTTCCCATTTGGGAGAGTCGAAACCTACCCTATCGCTGAAATAATTCACGCTGAACTCGTTTGCCACCTGTTCAAAAACACCATTCCCCATTATCGGAGCGTTTCCAAGGAAAGTGGCGTTCGTCAATTTGTTACAAGCTGAGAACGCACCGCTGCCAATGCTGGTCAATCCTGTAGGGAACCATATACTTGAAATGGCGCAACCGTAGAATGCATCCTCCCCGATCCGGGTGATGTTGTCGGGGAGCGTGACAGACTCCAGGGCGCAACCATGGAAGGTTTGGAATTCGATACTGGTGACCTTGGCGGGAATCTTGATACTTTTCAGGCTGCTGCAGCCGAAAAATGCCCTCTCGTCAATTCGGAAGACGGATTTCGGAATTGTGACGCTGTCGATGCCGGTGCATCCAAAAAACGCGAGTTCCCCAATGACGGTGACGAATTTGTCATGAATTTTTGTCGGGATGACCACGTCGCCGGTGGCATCTTTCGAAAAGCCCGAGATGCTAACAGCGGAATCATTGTTATCCGTGTAAGTGAAATCTCCAAAGGTTCCCGCGACGAGCGAATTTGCCGCGAAGCAGAGGGCCAATGGGGTGACGAAAAAGCCTGTGATTTTGTTGGAATTCATGTTGATATCTTGGGATCTGACTTGGGGGAATCGAACTTCGGAAAGCTCGCACCGCGAATACTTTTTTTCTATGGCGGGGGAATTCGATCGATTTCACCTGGGCCTGTCAAGGTGCAAGTGGGAGGGTTTCCCCCAAAAAAACCTGCCCGAAAAATCGGGCGAACTGATAGTCAAGATGCATGCATCATGCCGACTGAAACGTTTCTTCCTCCCTGGCTTCACTTCGGCGCATTCCTGCCCGTCCGGACGAATGTGGCTCCAACCGGCCCGGACGACCGCGCCGTAAAATGGGTCCAACCGGGCGGAGAATCGCTGAACACGCGGTTTTCGGCGATGAATTCTCCCGACCACCGGCAACATCGCCAATCGAATCCGCAACTCCAACGAGGACACGGAATTCTTGAGCCTCTTTCGATATCGGCCTGACGGGCGACGAAGTTCCGAAAGTCCGAACAAAACTTGCGGCCTCGGTCGGAATCCTTTCGGCCCGGCCCGGCCCCGCCTCGACTTTCACCACCAAGGCTGTCCTCAAGGTCCGGACAACACGCCCGTGACCTTGGATGCCAAGCGCCACATCCGGCTCACGGCGCTCCGCCCCTGATCACCAGAGCATCCCGCCCGCCCGCGGCCGCTCCGGCAAAAATGTTAGCAAAAATCCGGGCAAGCCGGGTTGCCATCGCCGGGGAATGTTGTTAAAGGTTTTTTCGATGGGTCGCAGCATGCCTCAACTTGAATTCCGGTGGACCTCCTGGCTGAATGTTCTGAAGGCCCCGGTGCCGCCGCAAACCCGAACCCTCCATGAAGATGGCGGCCTCACCGCATGGTGCGCGGAAACTTCGAAGAGCCTTGCCCTGCCCGAACTTGCCCGCAAAGTCCGGGTGTCTTGGAACGGCCGGATGCAGACGACCGCCGGCCGAGCGTGGTGGCCCGACCGCTCGATCGAGCTCAACCCCAAACTGAAGGAATGCGAGCCGGAGGAACTCTGGCGCACGCTCAAACACGAGCTCGCCCACCTCGTCGCCTACGAACGCTGCGGACGCCGGCGCATCGATCCCCACGGTCCCGAATGGGAGCGGGCCTGCGCGGATTTGGGAATCCCGGGCGAACAACCCTTCCACACCCTGCCCTTCAAGCGCCGCCAGATGAAACGCAACTATGCCTACGTCTGCCCGAATTGCTGCGCCACCATTCACCGGGTGAAGGCCATTCAACGCACCGTCGCCTGCTACGATTGCTGCCGCAAATTCAACCGCGGCGCCTACCACGACCGCTTCAGGCTGATCAAAAAAAAGTCCGCCTGAGGTCCCCCGGAATGCCTGGTTCGCCCCCGAAGCGCCTGATTTCCGCCGGTTTTCCCGAAAAATCCGTAGAATCGTGACTTTGGGCTTGCAACCGTCCCCCGATCCCTTAACACCTGCGCCCCGAATTATGGCTAAGAAAAGTTGGATTGCCCGCAACGAGCGCAAAAAACAAACCGTTGAAAAATACGCCGATCTCCGTCTCAAACTCAAGGCGGAAAAGGACTACGTCGGTCTTTCCATGCTGCCTCGTGATGCGAGTCCGACACGGCTGGTAAACCGTTGTGAGATCACCGGTCGCCGGCGCGCTTTCCTGCGCCGCTTCCGTCTCTCCCGGATCACCTTCCGCGAGCTTGCTTCCGCCGGAATGCTTCCCGGCGTGACCAAGTCAAGCTGGTAAGCTGGCACGGATTCCGCTATTTTTTGGCGTGGGACGGAAATCGCCCGGCCCGCGCCCTAATCATGCCTATTTACGAATACGTTTCCGAAGCCCCGGCAGAACCCGGCCATTCGTGCCGCGTCTGCGCCCGGGGGTTCGAACTCAGACGCCCGGTAGATCGTGCCCCATTGCAGGTCTGCCCGCTGTGCAAACATCCGGTTAAGAAGGTGATCTCGCGGATCAACACACCGACGCTCACCAAGCCGCTCTCGGTCAGCGACGCCAAAACAGCTGGCTTCACCATCCTCAAACGGCGCGATCAAGGCGTTTACGAAAAACTCTGACGCCGTGAACTTGGATTTCGCCAATACCCTGCTCGCCGTTCCGGTGGAACATGCGTTCCCCTCTCTTGGGCAATCCCTTCTCTACATTGTCGGCATTGTCTTCTTCCTGCTGCTCAACGGGTTTTTCGTCGCCTCCGAGTTTGCGATCGTCAAGGTCCGCCCCAGCCAGATCGAGGCCCAGGCCAAGGACAATGGCAGCAATCCCAGACTGGCGCTGCATGTCGTCAACCACCTCGACGGCTATCTTTCCGCCAACCAGCTCGGTATCACCATTTCCTCACTGGCCCTCGGCTTCCTCGGTGAGCCGTTTGTCAAAGCCCTCGTCTATCCCCTGCTCGCCTACACCGGCATGCCGGAAAAGGGCATCTATTGGACCTCCCTGATCCTCGCCTACTCGTCGTTCACTTTCCTCCACGTGGTGGTTGGCGAGCTGGTTCCCAAGTCGCTCGCCATCCGCAGGTCGCTCGCCGTCACCATGGCTTTGGTCGGCCCCCTCCACTTGTTTTTCAAGTGCTTCAACTGGGTGATCGTCTTTTTCAACGGCACCGCCAACTGGCTGCTCAAACACCTCTTCCGCATCGAGCCGGTGAGCGAGAGCGAACACAGTCATTCCGCGGAAGAACTCGCACTGCTCGTCACCCAAAGCGGCAAATCCCAGGAGGTCACCGAAACCGAGCGAGAGATCCTGATCAACGCGCTGGGCCTCAACGAACTCTGGGTTCGCGATGTGATGACTCCGCGCAACAAGGTCATCATTCTGGACGCCGACGAACCCTTCGAGAAGACCCTCGAGATCGCCCTGCGCAGCATGCACACCCGCTTTCCGCTGGTCAAAGGCCACCTCGACAACGCCATCGGCCTGATCCACATCAAGGATCTCTTCAAACTCATCAACAGTCCCGATCCCGACCTGATGCGCATCAAGCGCGAACTCAAGGTCGTGCCGGACACCATGCCGCTCGATACCTTGCTCAAGTTCTTCCTGCGCGAGCACGCCCACCTCGCGATGGCTGTCGATGAGTTCGGCACCCCGGTCGGGATCGTGTTCCTCGACAACATCATGGAGGAACTTGTCGGCGACATTCAGGATGAGTTCGACAACGAACGCTCAGCCTTCACCCGCATCACGGATTCCGAGTTCGTGGTCGAGGGGACCATGACTCTCAACGATCTTGGCGGCTATGTTCGGGATCTTGTGTTAGACAGCGGCGAGGTCACCACCGTGGGCGGATACGTCACCCAGCAACTCGGACGTTTCCCGCAGGTTGGAGAAACTCTTGAAGTCCTTGGTTATGAAGCGCGCGTCACCAGCACCGACGGCCGCAGCGTCGGCCAGGTCCACTTCCGCATGCTCGTCCCGACGCAGGCGGAAGACCAGGACGACGGCGCCGCAGGTTGATCCTGCCGATCGAACGTCCGCAGGCGATCAGCCGAGGCCGGCGCGGACTAACAGCGGTTCCAGTTCGGGGTCGCGTCCCATGAAGCGGCGGTAGAGCTCATCGGCGGGGGCGGAGTTGCCTTTGCTGAGGATCTGCTCGCGGAAGGAGCGGCCGGTTTCGGGGTTGAGGATGCCCTCGGTTTGGAAGCGGGTGAAGGCGTCGGCATCAAGCACCTCGGACCACTTGTAGGAGTAATAACCGGCGGCATAGCCGGTGGGGCTGCCGAAAATGTGGGAGAAGCGGCGCAACATCGACGGGGTTTCGGATTTGAGTGGCGGGCGGTAATCGGCTAGTAGTTCGCGGTCCACGCTATCGAGCTCCGTGCCGAGCCACGCCTCGAGGTGGATGTGGAGTTCGAGGTCGAGTTTGGCCAGCGAGAGTTGGCGCATGAAGGCGGAGGCGCTGAGGTAGTTCCTTGCCGATATCATCTTGGCGAACAGTTCGTCCGGGATCGGCTCGCCAGTTTCGTGGTGGCGGGCGAAGAGATCGAGCGACTGGCGGTCCCAACAGAAATTCTCCATGATCTGGGAGGGCAGCTCGACGAAATCCCACGGCACGTTGGTTCCTGATAGAGATTTGACGGGCACCTCGCTCAGCATGCCATGCAGCAGGTGGCCGAACTCGTGGAAGATCGTTTCCACCTCGCTGTGCGTTAGAAGCGCGGCCTTGCCATCCACGGGCGGGCTCATGTTGCCGATGATCAGTCCGAGGTGGGGCTCGCCAGGGCCGCCGGTGTGGATTGAGTTCATCCAGGCACCGCCGCGTTTCGATTCGCGCGGGTGCCAGTCCGCATAGAACGACCCAAGATGGGCTTGCGTGCGCGAGTCATGGATTTCAAAGAACGAAACCTCGGGATGCCAGACTTCAATCGCGGGTTGGGAATGGGGGAGGGGGGCTGGCGAGGGATCAATGAAAACGGTTTCCAACTGCCGGATTGTAATGCCGAAGAGGCGGGAGGCGATTTCAAACATGCCGGACATCACTCCATCGACCGGAAAATACGGGCGCAGCACTTCGTCATCGAGATCGTAGTTTTCCTGACGCTGGCGTTCGGCCCAGTAGGCGGTTTCCCAGGGTTCGAGGGCATCGACGGCGCGGCCGGTTTTTGCGGCCTTGTAGTTGGCGAGCTGGCGGTAATCGGCTAGAAAAGCCGGCAGGATGCGGGCATGCAGGTTTTGGATGAAATCCAGCGCGCTGGAACCGGTCCTGGCCATGCGACGCAGCAATGTCAGGTCGGCAAAGTGGCGGTGGCCGAGAATGGCGGCCTTCTCGTGGCGCAGCTTCAGAATCTGCCAGACAAGGGCGGTGTTGTCATACTCGCCGTAGCCGCCGACTTTGGAGGAGGCCTCCCAGACATCGCGGCGGAGAGCCTCGTCGTGCGCGTGCTGCATGACCGGGAACAGCGAGGGAAAATGCAGGGTGAAACGCCAGGCCGGGCTTTCATCGGTGGATACGCCCTTGCCTCGGGCGTTGGCGGCGGCACCGGCTCTAGCGGATTCCGGGAGGCCGTTGAGTTGGGTTTCATCGGTGATGACCCGATCCCAGGCGTTGGTCGAGTCGAGCACGCGCTCGGCGTATTGTTTGGTGAGTTTTGACAACAGGGACTCGATGGCCGCGACGCGCTCTTTCTGGGGAGGCGCTAGGTCGGCGCCGGACTGGCGGAAATCAGCCAGGGTTTCATCGACGAAACGTTTTCCAACTGGATCGAGGCGCCCGATATCCGCTCCGTCTCCCACATTCTTGAGCACGTTCCAGAGGCGGGCGTTGAGAGCGATGGACGAATAGAAATCGGTGACGTCCGGCAGCATCCTGTTGAGCGCCTCGCGCTGGGCGGGGTTGTCGCAAACGGAGTCCAAATGGTTCAGTCGCTCCCAGCCGCGGCCGAGTTCCTCGGTAGCTTTTTCGAGTGCGAGGAAGGTGGATTCATAGGTCGCGGAGGAAGGATCCTGATCGCAAATCGCCTCGATCCGGCGCTTGGCTTCGGTGAGTGCGTGGCCGATGTCCGGCTCGATGTGCTCGGGGGTGAGCGTGGACCAGCGGACTTGGAAATCGGGGGCGAGAAAGGGGTGCATGGAAATGGTTTGTTAGTCGGAGGATTCGGAAGAAGAGAAAGAAAGGGAACCACGGATGCGCGCGGCCCGGCCCAGATTATCGGGCGGAGATCCGGCCCGCAAGGCCTACTTGCCGCCCGGGAGCTGCCCCAAACGCGCGATTTCCCGGCCGTTTCGCTGCGGTAGGCGATGGGATTGATGGTGCCTACGGCGTCGAAAGGCGCAGGCTGAAGTAGCGGGCAGGTTTGGAGCGCGGGCCGGTGAGGGTGCGTTGCCCGGTGGAGGCGGGAAAAAAAGGCGAGTTGCTAGGAATGTTCCAGGCCGACCATGTCTGAAGGTCCGTGGTCGCCTCGATGATGACTGAGCGGTTGGCGGGGTGAGTGAGGAATTGGCTGTCTCACGAGTTGCGCTTCGGCCGTGGGATCGAAGCCTAGCAGCAGGGTGAAAGTCAGCGCACGCATGGCGAGGAATTTAAGCCGACTTGGTTTGATTGTCATGAAATGGCTCAGCCTTCGACGAGCCTGCCGTGTTCCCGAAGTTTTTTCTCGTCCTTTCGCCCTTTGTTCCTCCACCCTCCCGCCGCAATGCTCAAGGCCGGAATCGTAGGACTGCCAAACGTCGGGAAATCGACTCTCTTCAATGCGGTGACTCGCACCCGCAAGGCGGAGGCGGCGAACTATCCTTTCTGCACCATCGACCCGAACGTCGGGATCGTCGTGGTGCCGGATGCCCGGCTTGCCGTGCTCTCGAAAATCTCCGGCTCCCAGAAGCTGGTGCCCACCGCCATTGAGTTCGTGGATATCGCCGGTCTGGTCAAGGGGGCCTCCGAAGGTGCCGGCCTCGGCAACCAGTTCCTCGCCACCATCCGGGAAACCGACGCCATCGTCCAGGTCGTGCGGTGTTTTGAAAACGACGACATCATCCACGAACTTGGCACCGTCGATCCGATCCGCGACATCGAGATCATCAACGCCGAGCTGATTCTCGCCGATATGTCCGCCCTGGAAAAACGCCGCTACTCGCGCGAAAAGAAATCCAAAGGCGGCGACAAGGAGGCCAAGCGGGAGGTCGAGCTCATCGACATCATCATGCCGCACCTCGATCAGGGGAAACCCGCGCTGACCCTGGAGTTCAGCGACGATGACCAGGCGATTGTCCGGGAGTTCTATCTGCTATCCTCAAAGCGCACGATCTACGCTTGCAACGTCGCCGAAGACGAACTCGCCGGTGCGATGGAAAATCCGGATTCCCATCCGCACGTGGCGAAGGTCCGCCAATTCGCCGCGGAACACAGCGGTTCGGAAGCGGTGGTCATTTCCGCCCGCATCGAGGAGGAACTCAGCGAACTCTCGCACGAGGAAGCCGCCGAGTTCCTCAAGGACATGGGCGTGAGCGACTCCGGCGTCTCCGCCCTCATCCGCGCCGTCTATCACCTGCTCGGCCTGCGCACCTATCTAACCACCGGGGTGCAGGAAACCCGCGCCTGGACCATCCACGAGGGCGACAAGGCCCCCGCCGCCGCAGGCGTGATCCACTCGGACTTCGAACGCGGCTTCATCGCCGCGGAAGTCGTGCACTATGACGACCTGGTTTCCCTCGGCTCGAAACACGCCGCCAAGGAGGCCGGCAAACTCCGCATCGAAGGCAAGGAATACATCGTCAAGGACGGCGATGTGATCGAGTTCCGCTTCAATGTAAGCAAGTGATTGGAGCGGCAAGCCTGCCTCACGCGGCGTGAAACAACGCGCTCCTATACCAACTCCGCGGCGATGGGATCGACGAGGGCGCGGCCGTGATGGATGAGAATGAGGCGGTCGCCATCGATGCGGCCCAGGCCTTCCGCGGCGAGGTTTTCCGCGCGGGCGCGGGCTTCAGGATGGAGCAACCCGAGCGCAATACCCTCGCTGGTGCGCAGGCCAAGGACGATGCGCTCGAGGCGCCGGGCTTCGGCGTCGAGGGTTTCGGATTCCACCAGCGCGTGGCCGATGGCCATCACTTGGGCAACGTATCGCGCGGTGTCCGGCACGTTTTTCGAGCGCACGCCACCGAGAGTGGAAACGGCGGAGGGACCCAGCCCGAGGTAGTCCTCGCCGCGCCAATAGCCTTGGTTGTGCGAGGAGTGTTTTCCGGGTTTTGCGTAGTTCGAGGTCTCGTAGTGATCGAAGCCTTCGGATGTTAGCAATTCATCCGCAAGATGGAACAAGCGGGCGTCGATGTCCTCGTTCAAACCGACCTCGCCGCGGCGCAGCGATTCGAAGAAGGCGGTGTCCTCCTCGTAGGTGAGGTTGTAGGCGGAGACGTGATCGGGTTCTAACGAAACCGCGTGTCGCAGCGTCGTTTCCCAATCGGCTTCGGATTGGCCGGGGATGGAAAACATCAGGTCGATGTTCACCTCGGGGATTCCCGCCTCGCGCAGGATTGCCACAGATTCGGAGGCCTGCTCGGGCGAGTGCTCGCGGCCGAGGGTTTCAAGGACATGTGGCGTGAACGATTGGATGCCTAACGACACCCGCGTCACACCGAGATCGCGCAACAGCCGGGCTTTCTCCGCATCGAAGGTGGCGGGATTGGCTTCCAGCGTGACTTCATCGAGTCGGGTGAAGTCGATCATATCATGGAGCGCGGAAAACAAGCGGTCGAGGTGGCGCGGCGAAAGCATGCTCGGGGTGCCGCCCCCCAGATAGATCGTGCGCGGCGCCAGGGCAACGCGCTGCCGGGCCTCCACCGCCAGCGCGTCGATAAAGCGCCCGATCGGCGTGGACCCCGGCGTGTGCTTGTAGAACGAACAATACGGACAAACGCGGTGGCAGAAGGGAATGTGAAGGTAAAGCAGCACGGTCTTTGAACTTTCAACTCATTCATCCCCGGTTGCTGACGCGCGAAATATAGCAAGCCACCGCGTCGCGGGTGACGCCGGCAAGATCCGCCTCGGGCCGGGCGAAGGGCGGGACGAACCACGGATAGGAACCCAGCACATCGGTGACCACGGCGACCTCGCCGTCGCAGGTGTGATCACCGCAGCCGATGCCAATAATGGGAACCGATAGCGACTCTGACAACAACCGGGCGGTGGCCGGGACGATCGATTCAAAGACAATCGCGAAAACCCCAGAGTCGATGAGCGCCTGAGCGCCCTCGCGGATTGCATCGCTTTGTTCGGGGGTTCGGCCTTTTTTGTGATAGCCGCCTTCCTCGAGCACACATTGGGGCAGCATGCCGAGGTGGCCCATCACGGGAATGCCGGCGGCGGTGATCGCCCGGACTTTTTCCGCCTGACGGATGCCGCCTTCGAGCTTCACGGCCTCGGCTCCCGCGGAGACCAGCTGGCGCGCGGTATCAAGCGCCTGCGCCGGGGTTTCGTAGGTATGGATCGGCAGATCGCCGACCACCAGAGCCTTGGGCTTGGCCCGTGCGACGGCCGCCACGTGATGCAACATGTGTTGGAGCGTAACGTGGGTAGTGTCGGGAAATCCCAGCACCACCATGCCCAGCGAATCGCCCACGAGCAGCACGTCCACGCCGCATTCGTCGAGCAGGCGGGCGGTGGGGAAATCGTAGGCCGTGAGGGCGGCAATCGGGCGTCCGCTTTTGCGGGCCCGCAGGGATTCGGCTTTTTGGAGGGCGGTCACGAGGACTTGTAACGGTTGGGCGGCAGCCCGGAAACCAAAAAGCCCCCGCTTGGGGCGGAGGCTGGTAAATGATGGCGACCCGTAAGGGAGTCGAACCCTTCTTGCCAGGATGAAAACCTGGAGTCCTAACCGATAGACGAACGGGTCGTTTGTCGCGTAGCGGGCGGAAAACAACCGCACCGGGGCCGGGTTGGCAAGGATTTTTTACTAAAAATGCCGAATCCTGTCGGCAAGCGGCCGGTTCCGGGGAAATCCCGCATTTGTCGCGTGGCAGATGGGAAATCGAGCGGCTCATCGGCCATTCTCCCGGGAATCATCGGCCGACCCTGAATGGCGGCTTGTCAAACGGGGGCCGCTTCCTAGTCTTTTGCCGCCCGCGCCCGGTCCCCTGCGGAGCTCAATTTTCATGAATACGACACTGCTTGCTCAAGCCGCCAATGAAGCCCGTGGCCTCGCCATGGATGCCGTCCATGCCTGCAACTCCGGCCACCTGGGCCTGCCTTTGGGCTGTGCCGAGATCGGCGCGGTGCTGTTCGGGGAATCCTTGCGTTACTATCCGGACGCGCCGCGTTGGCTCAACCGCGACCGTTTCATCCTCTCCGCAGGCCATGGCTCGATGTTTCTCTATAGCTGGCTGCACCTGTCGGGCTACGCGGTTTCGCTTGAGGAGGTGAAAAAGTTCCGTCAGCTCCACTCGATGACGCCGGGGCATCCGGAATTCCAGGAAACCCCGGGCGTCGAGGCCACCACCGGTCCGCTTGGCCAAGGCGTGGGCAACGCGGTGGGCTTCGCGCTCTCCGGCAAACGCGCCGCCGCCCGCTACAACACCGCGGATCACACAATCATCGACCACCATGTGATTTCGCTCCATGGCGATGGTTGCCTCCAGGAAGGCGTGGCAAAGGAGGCCATCGCCTTCGCCGGCCACAACGGACTCGACAACCTCATCCTCATCTATGACTCCAACGACGTGACGCTCGACGCGCTGGCCGAGATCACCCAGAGCGAACACGCCGAAGCGTATTTCCTATCGCAAAACTGGGATGCCGTCACCATCGATGGCCACGACTTCCAAGCGATCGCCACGGCCATCGAGAAGGCCAAATCCCAAGCCAGCGGCCGCCCGCAAGTGATCATTGCCAAAACCCTGATCGCCAAGGGGATTCCGGAAGTGGCCGGCACCGCCAAGGGCCACGGCGAAGGCGGCGCGAAGTTCCTTGATGCCGCCCGCGCCGGTCTCGGACTTCCCGCAGGCGAGCCCTTTCATGTTTCCCAGCAAACCCGGAAGTTTTTCGCCGACAAACAGGCGGCTTCCAAATTGTTATTCAATGCCTGGCAGGCCATCTACGATGCGTGGGCCGTGGCCAATCCCGAACTGGCGGACGAACTCACCGATGGCCTGGCCGGTGGTGTTCCCACCGATCTGGGAGAAAAAATCCCGGCCTTCCCGGCGGATTACAAGGATGCGACCCGGTCCGCGGGCGGCACCGTTCTCAATGCGATCGCCAAGGCCATGCCGCAGGTCCTAACCGGCAGCGCGGACCTGTTTGGCTCCACCAAGAACTATCTCAAGGATGGCGGGGATTTTTCAAAAGCCAACCCGCTCGGGCGCAACATCTGGTTCGGCATCCGCGAGCACGCCATGGGCGCCATCTGCAACGGCATCGCCTATGACGGAATCTTCCGCGCCAGCGGCGCGACTTTCCTAGTGTTCGCCGATTACATGCGCGGCTCCATCCGCCTCGCGGCTCTATCAGGCCTGCCGGTTACCTATATCTTCACCCATGATTCCGTCGGCGTTGGCGAGGACGGCCCGACCCACCAGCCGGTGGAAACGGTTAGCGGTCTGCGGTTGATTCCGAACCTCGATGTCATCCGCCCCGGCGATGCCGAGGAAACCGCAGGGGCATTGGTGGCCGCCATGAGCCGCACTGACGGCCCGACCGCGCTGATCCTCACCCGCCAGACGATTCCGCTCATGAACGGCCTGTCCGTCGATGTCCGCCGCGATGGCACGCTCAAGGGCGGCTACATCGCCCGCAAGGAAACCGGCACACTCGCCACGATCCTGTTAGCCAGTGGTTCCGAACTGCAGCACGCGATGGCCGCGGCCGAAGAACTGGGTGCCGGCGTTCGAGTTGTATCGATGCCGTGTTTCGAACTCTTCGACCTGCAAAGCGCCGAATACCGCCGGAGCGTGCTGCCGGATTCCTGTACCCACCGCATCGCCATCGAAGCCGGCGTCACCGCGTTGTGGTGGAAATACGTCGGCACCAAGGGCAAGGTTCTCGGCATCGACCGCTTTGGCATGAGCGCCCCCGGCGACACCGTGATGAAGGAGCTCGGCATGACCAAGGACCACGTCATCGCCGCCGCGAGGTAATCCAGCACCACACGATCCGCTAGCGTGCACCGATCCCATCCGAATGACAACGAAGTTGATTTGCATCCTCTGGAACCGTGCCATTCCGACCATCCAGCCAGAGGACGGGCCGCGCTGCTAAGCGGCACTTAAAAATTTTCTGGATTCCTGCGCGGCGCCGGATAAGTTCTGCGTGCACTCAACATCCAACCTCAAACACAATGAATAAAGCAGCGACTTCGCCGAAAAAAACCACGACTCCCCTGAAATCGAAAAAGAACCTGACCCGCTTCAGCTACGAAACTGCCGCCTTTGAAGGATGGCGTCTCTGCGTCAGCAAGACCGGAACCACCTTCACCCGCTATTTTCCGGACAAGAAGTTTGGTGGTGGCAAGCAGTCCCTCGCCGCAGCCGAGAAAGCCCTTACCGAGCTGAGGAGCATCATCGATGGATCGAAACTGGTGGAAAACAAACTGAGCTCCGCCACGATCAAAAAGGCGAACAAGCTGCTGCTCGAAGCGGTTTGATCCTGCTATTGCGACTTGCTCTGGCACCTCACGCCGCCAGACACAGACTCTCAAAGGCTCGGCACCCGCCGGGCCTTTTTGCGTGCAAGTCTCCCGGAAACGACCTAGCCGATGGGTAATCACAGAAAACAGCTTGAGCGTCGCCGGTCCTCCAAGATCATTTCCATCCCCCACCCAGAGCGCGGTAGGCCTCGACGACGGCAAGCAGGCGGTCACGGCGGGCGTCGGCCAGATCAAGTTCGGAAGTGAACAGGCTGCGCTCGGCGTCGAGCACTTCAAGATAGCTGGATGCGCCGCCTTGAAAGCGTTCGTTGGCAACGGAGGCGACCTTGTGATTGGAATCCACCAGTCGGGATTGCTCGGCGATGATCTGGCCGGTTTTGAAGTGGGCGTTGATCGAGTCTGCCGCTTCGCGGAAGGCTTGTTTGGCGGCACGGTCGTGAGCGGCGAGCGCCTCTCCGGCAGCGGCCTTGGCGGCATCGACGCGGGCTTTGCCGCGGCCGGCGTCGAAGATCGGCCCGGCGAGGCGCGGGCCGATGGTGTAGGCGCCGGATTTTCCTTCCAGCAGGTTTGCGAGATCGTCGCTGATGACACCGCCGCTGCCGGTGAGGGCAAGCGAGGGCAGGCGCAGGGCTTCGGCCACGCCGATTTGGGCGACGGCGGCCTGATAGTCCTGGCTGGCCGCCGCGATGTCCGGGCGGCGCTGCATCAGGGTGGAGGGCAGCCCGCCTCGGATCGTGAGCGAGGAATCGAGCTTGTCGAGGCTGCCGCCCCGGGCGACTCCGCCGGGGAATTCGCCGAGCAGCGAGCGGATTGCGTTTTCCTTCGCGGCGATGGCCTGTTCGGTGATCGGGATGGCGGTCAAGGCCTGGCCTAACAAGGCATCCGCCTGGCCGACTTCGAGGTCCGAGCTGACCCCGCCGTCGCGGCGCGCGGTGACCAGTTCGAGCGACGAGCGGCGGCTATCGGCGGTGCGTTTGGAAATGGCGAGGCGTTCGTCGAGATTTTTGAGTTGCACGTAGGAGGAGGCGACTGAGGCGATGAGGCTGGTCTGCACGCCGTCCCGCAGGTATTCGGCCGCCAGCAGGTTAGAGCGCGCGACTTGGTTGCTGCGGCGGATGCCTCCCCAGAGGTCGATCTCCCAGCTTAGCAAGCCGGTTAGGTCGTAGGATTCCGAGTGGCGGTCGCCATTGGGCGCGACCTGGCCGGCGTTTTTCGATTTGTAACTGGCGGAGCCCCCGGTCGAGCCATTGATGGAAGGAAACCAGTCGGCCCTTGCGGCGTTGGCGCGGGCGCGGGCTTGCTCGATGCGGTAGGTGGCGGCGACCAGGTCCGGGTTGTTGGCGAGAGCCCGCGCGATGAGCGAACGCAGTGTGGGATCGGTAAAGACCTTGCGCCACGCTTTGTCGCCGAAGGATGTGCCGTGTGGTGCCGAGTCTCCGCGGATGATGCCGGGTAGCGCGGCTTCGGGAGGTCCCGGCTGCGGACCAAGGACACAGGAAGTGAGCAGCAGCAAACCGGAAAGGGCAACAAGAGATTGCATCGATCTCGGTTGTGGCGAAAAATCCCGATTTTGCAAGCTAAACGGACTTAATAAGCCCAAGGTCGCCGACCGCGTGAATCATCGACCCGTCGTCGGATTCGATCTCCGTCAGAACCCAGTCTCACGGCATCAAAAATGTGCCAAATCATTTTCCGCCCGGATTAGAATATCTGAAATTCGTGGCCGCTCGATTTCACCAAACGCCGGGAGGCTCCCAGCCACTCTTTCGCTCGACAAATCCCCGTCCCGTTGTTGTTTTCAACATCATGGAATTTCGCCTCCCCGTTCTCTGGTTCGCGCTGGCCTTGCTGGCACCTGCGGACCCGGCCCCCACTCCACCGGTGGCCAACGATTTCCGCGAACTGCTTGACGATCCGAATGGCGACCTGTCGCGCATGGCCAAGGGCGTTCTGGGAAAAGACGGCGGCAACCAGTGGTTCTATTTTCCGACTCATGACGAACCCGCCACTCCGATCGCATGGGGATTCAAGTTCGAGACCGTTTCCTTTAAATCCACGGACGGGACCTTGCTTCATGGCTGGTTTATTCCGGCAAAAGGCCCCAAGTCCAAGGGCACCGTGGTGTTTTCCCACGGCAATGCGGGCTCCATCGGCCATCACCTCGGATTCGTCATGTGGCTCGCCGAGGCGGATTACAACGTCCTCACGTATGACTACCGTGGCTTCGGCAAATCCGCCGGCAGCGTGGACCGCCGGGGCATGGTGGATGACGTGAAGGCCGCGTTTGCCTATGTGTGCAAACGCCCGGACGTGGACTCCCTCCGCCTGGTTTCCTATGGCCACAGCCTTGGCGGAGCGAAGTCGGTGACCGCCCTTGCGGAGGCTCCCGTCAAGGGACTGCGGGCGGTGGTGATCGACGGCGCGTTCGCCTCCTATCAGGCGATGGCGCGGGTGGTCGGCGGCCAGCTCGGAGCCAGCCTAGTGACTGACGAACTCGCGCCCAAGGACTTCGTGGGAAAACTCAGCCCGGTGCCGTTGCTAGTGGTTCATGGCACGCGGGATGAAGTGGTGCCCGTCTCGCACGGGCGGCAGTTGTTTGAAACCGCACACCAGCCCAAGACGCTGTTTGAAGTGAAATCCGGCCGCCACGGGGATTCGCTGGCCCGCGACCACGGCGCATTCCGCAAACGCATGCTCACTTGGCTCGCCCATGCTCTGGACGGCTGAGAACGGCGGCCTCCGCCACGTCAGAAAACCACGTTCAGGCCCGCACTGAAAGTGAACTGGGACCAGTCTGTAAGCCCGTCGTTGATCCCATAGCGTAGGGTGGAATCGAAAAACACCCGTTCGGAGAATAGGGGCCTGCTATAGGTGAGATAGGTGTTGATGTATTGCTCGTCATCGCGGGGAGTCGCGACCGCGCCCACCGCCTGGTAATCCGAAAACCGAAACTCCAGCCCCGCCGAGATCGCTCCCCGCAAGAGCTGGCGATACAAGGCGGTGGAAATTGCGACCTCGTTCACCTGATAGTTCGTCTCACTTGGCGAGGGCACGGTCGCGGTGTTAATCGAACTCGTCCATGACCACCGTTCATTGATCACGTATCGCGCTGAAAGCGAGCAGGCGAGCGAGAGACTGCTGTCATCCACGCCGGTGCCGGAGTTGGTCGCATACTCCGGCCCCACCGAAGCGGAAAGCCAGATCCTCTCACCGACCCGGTAACGGGCCTCCATCAGAAGCGCCCAGGCATCGCGGGTCCCGGCAATATCGGAGTTACTCATGGTATAGCGGATGCTGGAGCCGAAGCTCAAACGGGGCGACGATTCCCACATGCCGCCGAAATAGGTCGTAAAAACTTCGGCCCCTTCGTTGACGCTGGATCCATAGTCGGACATCGCGGCGGACCAACCGGCGTTTAACGAAGTCCGCGCAGCGATCTGGCGGTAAGCCCGGATTCCTCCTGTCATGATGGAGCCTTCCACAAAATCGCCCGTGAGGCGGTCGGTTCCGGAAAGCTCGCTGTATCTGCCGAAGAATGAGATGTCCGTTTTCGATCCTCGAAGCCTCAGCACGGCGTCACCGGTCTGGTCGAATCCGTTGAGATCGGAGTTCTCCAGATACACCCGCATGGCCGGGTTGTAGTTTGCGGTGAGGGTGGCGATCGCCCCGCCTTCCGGATCGGAGCTGTAACTGAGCCACGGCAAAATGCTGGCGAATACCTCGCTTTCCTCAGCGGTCTCGCTCAGGAAGAAATTCGAATTGTAGGTGGTGGTGACCCCCAGCCCGTAATCGAAATCCCCCTTGATATTGTCTTCCAAACCGAGATCGTAATCCGTACCGCCGGGCACGAAGTTGCCCAAACCCAGCGGGTTGGGATTGGCCACCTGCAGGGTGAAATTCTGAGCACGGGCAAATCCGCAGAGGCTGATCGCTGCCAAGGCAATGATCCACGTCTGCCGGGGGGGGGACTTGAGAATGAGGAACATAGGGGGTGAAATGAGGGTGAACCGTCAGGATCACTAGGCAGTTTCACGGGAGGTGTCAACCCCATAGCTCGCTGCGCCAAAGCCGAAGCCCCGTCCGCAGGGATTCTGGCGCAAAGGATTCCTTTGCCAAAATCCACCTCACAGGAAACGTTTCAACCCTCGGCCTTGGGCTCGGCCTCACCCTTGGGCGCCTCCTTGGGCTCATCTTTGGTTTCGAGCTTGGCCTCTCTATCGGGATCGGCTTTGTATTTCAGGAAGGTTTTGTAGATGGCAGGCAAGGGAGTTCCCGCGCCCAGCGACAACTCGAACAAGGCCGCAACCGCTGCCGCCTCGATCAGATTGGTGTAGCCCTTGCCATTCTTGTTCTCATCGTCAGTGCCCCAAACCTTGATCGCATTCTGAACTTCCGGATCGGCCTTGTGGATGGCGAGCACCCGCAGCGTCGCCTGGCGCGCGATCTCCTCGGAGGCCCCCGAGTCCGCGGTCATCGCGGTGGCATAGGCGAACAAAGCATCCGCGGGACGATTCAGTCCTTCCAAGGCCAGCCCGTGGCAATAGGCAATCTGAGCGCGTTGGTCGCCGGGCAGGCGGGCGTTCGCTCGCTCCTTGGCCAGGATGTCCAGGCGGTCCCAACTCTTGGTGCGCACGGCGTCCCAAAAGACATACACTTCGAATTGGCGGAGTTGGCTTTCCCGCGTGAGCGGCTCTTTGATGAACTTCTGGAGCGCGGCGGACACCCCTTCCAAATCACCCAGCTTACGCAGGCACTCGATTTCATAAAACGTGGCCAAGGCGGCATGGCTGTTTTCCATCTGCTGAAGCGGCTTGTAGCGCTCCTTCACCGCGATGAATTTCGCCTTGGCCTCGGTGTATTTCCGCGCCTGATAGAGATCCATCGCCGCGGCGTACTCGCGGGGTTCGAGCACATACACCGAACCAAAGTCCGCAATCTTGCCGTCCACGGCATCGATCGCCACCTCCGTCGTGCGGTAGCGGATCGCGTCCTTCGTTGCGGCGAGCAGCCAGATCTGCTTGAAGGCGCCGTCTTTCTCGACGAGCAGCGCGTGGGCTTGGAATGCGGTCGGGGCAGGGGCAGGGGCCTGGGTAGGGGCAGGGGCCTGGGTAGGGACTTGGGCGGAGGCGGAGATGGCCATGGCCGGAAGCAGGGCGGCGAAAATTCGGGTTCTCATGATAGATATCGGGTTGCGGGTTGCGCCTGGGGTGAATCCTTAATTCCTGGCTTCTTCCTTCTCGCGCTTGATTTCAGCCATCGACTTGATGTCGGGGTTCGCCTCGTAGGTTTTTACCAGTTTTTCCACTTCTTTCCAGAGATCAAGGTCACTGTCGGCCATCTTGTCCTTGAAGCGTCCGGTAAGTTCGATGTATTTGGCCCCGCCCTGATAGGCGCCCTGCCGGTCACCGGGATTCGCCGGGTCCTTGGATTGCTGGTTGCGGTCCCATGAGAGCTGCATCCAGGTTTTCATCGCGGGCGCGGAAACTTTGATGTTGCCCATGTGGGTGGACCACACCTTCACGTACATGGCCATCGCATCATTGAGGTTTCCGCGTTCCTCGAAGGATTTCGCAAGCAGGAAGCCCACTTGGGCGGAGTATTTGGTGAAACCGGTCTTTTCGCGGTCCAGATAGATGTTCGCCTGTGCGGCGGCCTTGGACTGCTCCTTGCGGGCCATGTGCAGCTCGACAATCCGATAGAGCGAGAACTCTTTCTCGACCTTGTCCTGGGAATCGGCGTAAATGCGCTTGAAGTCCTCGATGGCCTTTTCGATATCCGCCGCCACCGCGGAGCGGCCGTAAACGTCGGCCCGGCCCAGCAGGGCGCCGAAGCGGTTGGTTTGGTCCTGACGGCCCAGCGCCTCATCGTAATAAGGCAGCGCCTCGCGGGGCGTGGAGGTGTTGAGGCGGAGGAAGTCGCCGACCTTCACCAGGATGAAGTTGGTGAGATCCTTCAGCGCGAAATCCGTTTTGAGTTCCTGAAACAGCACTTTGATCATGGCCAGGGCGGAGCGTTTTTTGGCCTCGTCCTTGGATTTCTTGGCCACCTCCTCAAACACCCCGATCACGGCGACGCGGAGCAGCGCGCGCGCGGCACGGTCGGCGCTGCCAATCTTGGGAAAGTTGTAATAGTGTTCCTTGAGTTCTTCCGGTGTGTGCTTCTCGAGATAAGCTTCGGTGTAGGAATTGATGAGTTCTTCGAGACCGAAGGCCTCCGGGTCCTTGGCCATCTCGGAGAAAACGTCACGCAGGCGGTCAAGCGCCTCATCGCCGCGGCCGACGGCATCGAAGGCGGGAAACTGGGCCACGGCGACCCGGCTCTTGTAGGGCGAGTCTTGGGCGAATTCCTTCCAGTAGCGGTCGGCATAGGGGACCGCGTCCTTCATCCGTGGATTTTCCTTCTTGCCGGCCTTTTTCTCGCCGAGCAGCGCCACCAGGGAATACAAGGCTTCTCCGGCGACCATTGGATTGCGGCGGGTTTCGGCGACTTCCAAACCTTTGAGATAGGCATTTTCCGCCTTTTCCGCGTTGCCGAGGGATTGTTCGACGTTGCCTCGGAGGTTGTAGGCTTGTTCGAGCACATTGGTGTCGGGAAATTCATCGATGACGCGCACGAGTTTTGCGAGAGCTCCCTCCATTTCACCTTCCGCGAAGTGACAACTGGCACGGTCGTACAGGGCGAAGGGCAGGAAGATGTTGTTTGATGCGTCCGGATAGGCCTTGAGGAATTCGTCGAGATGTCCGGCGGCCTTGCTCCAGAATTGCAGACGTGAAAGGTTGGAAGCGCGGAAATAGGTTGCCGGGATCACAAACAGGCTCTTGGGATACTGCGTCACGTGCTGTTCCAGCAGCGGCCGGGCCTTGTCGTATTTGCCGGTGTAGAAATAGGAGCCGCCCAAGACGTGCAGGCAGATGTCATGCTCCGGGGTGTCCTTCGGGAGCTTGTCGACCAGCGGTTCGGCCACCTCGATGCAGGTTGCATACTCGCCATCGTAAAACAGCGAGGAAAGCATCATCCGGCGCACGGTCGGGACGTGTGGCGAGTCCGGGAAATCCTTGAGGAACGTCTCGGCATAACGCTGGGTGTCCGCGCCGGGAGCGACCAGTGAGGAGGTGCGGACGAGATTGAACAGATTGTCCTCCCGCTTCTCGGCGGCCGAATAATACAGCTCGAGCTGCTGATAGGCGGTGTAAGCCCCGCGAAGGTGCAGGTTTTTTTCGTGCAGGAAGGCGGTGGCGGCCAGCTTGATCATCTCCGGGGCTTTCTTGCCACGCCGATCGGCCTCCAGCGCAGTCAAGTCCGCGTCGATGTCTTTCCGGACCAGAAAATTCGGGCCGTCCTCGACGGTCTTGAGTTGGCCCATGGATTTCAAACGGACCTGCGCATCCTCGATGGCGGAGTCGGTGGATGGCACAAACTGATACAAGGCGAACGCGGCGCGCTCCATGTTCACGCCGATGGCGTCACCGGCAAGTTTCATGAAGACCCGCGAATAGCGGTGCATCGCGTAGGGATCGATCACCAGCTCGCCGCGGTTTTTTTCAATGAAATCCAACAGCGCCTGTTCGTTTTGCTTGAGGATGACGCCGTTGACCAGGGCTTGGAATCCGGCGACGATGCCGGCGTCGGGAGTGGGGAATTTTTCCTTGTTTTTGATGGCGATCTCAAGGTTTTCGTTGCCTTCGGGGAGCTTGCCCAACTCGTAGTGGCAGATCGCCATGTTGACGTAGAAAGCGCCCTGCGGGAAATTCTTGTCGCGGGTCTTGTCGCGCTCCGCGAGGAACTTCTTGAACTGACTGATCGCAAGTTCCCAGGTTTCCGCGCCCATGGCGGCTTCTCCCCACTTGAGCAGCGCCATTTTCTGGAAAATATTACCGCCCTGATTGCCGGCATTGGGGAAATCCCGATAACAGATCTCGAACGATTTCATGGCATCGTCCCAGTTTTTCAGCTTCATCTCGCAGAGTCCCTTGCGGTAGTAGATGGTGCCAAACTGCGGGCCGAACAATAGCATCGGGTCGTTTTTCCCGAAGCGGGTCACCGCCTGGGTGTTCAAGGCCAGCGCTTCCTTCCATTTCTCCTGCTTCATGGCCAGCAGCGCCTTGTCCACGATCGTTCCCAAGTCTTCATCCTGGGCTTGAGAGGTGACGGTGAGAACCAGCGAGACGGCGCAAAGAGCGCCGACAAAAGGTGCGGAAAAACAGTGGAGATTCATGACATCAAATGGAGTTATTGTGAAACAATCGTCTGATGGGGTCAAAAGCGCCTCATCTCCGCCGCCGCCAGCGGGAATCCCCGGCGGCACTCAAAATCCGTTTCCGTTGGGCATGCCGGCATGCTCGGCTCAATCGAGCAGGTCCGTGAAGGTCACCGAACTGATGCTGACTCCCGCAAGGGCGTTGAGCACATCGATCACCCGTTGCTGGGTGGCGGCACCGTCGGCATAGATTTGAACCAACGGTTTGGAACTCGCTGCTCTGGCCGCGCTCGCATAGACGTCCAACTGACCCCTGAGCAATGGCAATTCACGGACGCTCATGTCCGCATCCATTGGCTGCTGGGAGGCACCGACACCGGTAAAAATCGCGCCCGAGGCCTCGATCTTGATGAAAAACGGCTCGATTTCCGGTTGCTCGCTGCTTGGCGTAGCTGCCGGCAACGCCATTCCTAGGTCGGTTTCCCGCGGCGCGATGGTTGAGGTGACGAGGAAGTAAATGAGCAGCAGGAAACAGACGTCGATCAGCGAGGACATATCCAGTGCCGGATCCGCTGCACCTTCTGCTTCGTATTTTCTGTGGCGGGCCATGACGGAGGTGGATGGGGTTGGATTTTAAGGCTAGCGAACAAGAACTCCGAACACGACCTGATCGACGCCGGCTCTGGCGGCACCGCGAATCGCGGTCCGGCAGTATTTGAACACCGCGTCCTTGTCTCCCCGCAGATGGAGTTTCGAGGTGACGCCCAGCGCCTGTTGGTTTTCCCGTTGAGTCTTGACGAGATCGTAAATGTCATCCTCATCAGCCAGAATCACGTTCAATTCCTCGCCCCTGTAGGTGCCGTCATTGCGGATGTTGATCACGATCCGGCCGCTGCCATCCTCCTGACGTTTCGAGTTCGCTGCAATCGGCGGCTTCACCTTGGGATCGGTTTTCACGATGATCGCCGTGCAATTGACGATGAAGAAAATTAGCAGCAGGAACACCATGTCGATCATCGGCGACATGTCCAACGCGCACTCGGGCTCGGGTTCGGTCGAGGCGTCGCGGAGTTTCGAAGAAGCCATGGGTTTGGGAATCTGATGGGTCGAGGAGTTTCGGGGACGACGGTTGAATGACGATAGCCCAAGCCGCCGTCATCCGCAGCATCAAAGGGCGATTCCCTCTGGAATTTTGGCGTAAAGCGTGTCCGCGTTCACCGTGGCCACCGCCGCGTTGAGCAATTCTTCCGAGGTATGCACCGATTCGGCGACCAGATTGGCAAAACGGTTTTTCAGGATGTAGAACACGATGATGCAGGGAATGGCGTTGAGCAGCCCCCACAGCGTGGTGAGAAGGGCCACCGAAATGTCACCCGCAAGTTGCGATGGGTCGGCGCCACCGCTGGTCTTGAGAGTTCCGAAGGCGCTGACCATACCAATGACCGTGCCGAGCAGCCCGAGCATCGGCGAGGCTTGGGCGATCACCGAGATGTAGTTGATCCAGGTCATAATCTTGCGGTTTTCGTTGACCGTGAAATCGGCCATCGCGTCCTCGACCTGGTCGCGGCCGAGATCCTCGGGGCGGGTGGCGTCGATATTCGGGAACGAATAGGCAACCATCCGGCCCAGATAGGAAGGATGGGTGGCGGCCAGCTCGATGGCCGAGCGGACGCGGCAGTTTCTCATGTGGTCCATCAGCGCCGCCTTGAGATCCTCCGGACAGAATTTCGGCTTGGTCAGCAGCATGAAATTGTAAATGCCAATCGCAATGAAGGCCACGATGGCCGCGCCGATGAACAACATGGTCGGACCGCCGTCGGTCACCCAGCGAGTCAACAAGGTGTCACTGGGCGGGGCCGCTGGTGCTGCCGGCGCTTGCGCGAAAAGAACTGGAGTGGTGAGTGCGGCGATCACCAAAGTGGAAACCGTGACTAGTCTGGACCGGCGGGCGAGGTTTTGGATCATGAAGGAGAACTTATCGGTTGATTGGTGAGCGACTCTGGAAATTGTGGGGCCCGCGGCAAGGAAGAATTTCAAAAAATTGCAAGGCGCGGCATGACTCGCCCGGAACCGGGGCTTGCAAGGCTGGCGGGAAAGCTTTAGGCAACCAGAAGAAATGTCCGACGCTTTGCCCAAACCCCAGAGAAAGCCCTCGTGGTCGCGGACATTGGTGCGGGCGCTGTTGGTTTGTGCCGGTTCGGTGGCGATTCTGCTGCCCGCCTGGTTGCCCAACCAGTCATCGGTGCCGATCGAGCGCGGCTCCGTCGAGTTGCTGCAGGCACTCCTGCTCGCGGCCTCCGCCGCGGTGATGTTCGGGGCCTCGCCGCATGCGGGTCACTACCGGCCGGTGTGCCGGGTCCTGGGGCTGGGACTCGTCGCCGCGTTTGTCGGGGAGATCGAAGACTTCGTGTCGGAAATTCTTGGCTGGAAATTCCCGGAAGCCTGGGTGGTGGGGCTGATCCTGCTCGTCGCGCTGATCACCACCTTTCGCCACCGGCGGGTGATGTTTGATTTCCTCGCCAGTCTGGGCAACCACGCCGGGTCGGGATTGATCGCCGCCGCGCTGCTGATTTTGTATGTCTTCAACCGGGTGATCGGCAGCGTCACGTTCTGGAAGGCCTCGCTGGGCCCCGCGTTCTCGCCGAGCATTCCGCGCATCTGCAAAAGTTATCTCGAACTGCTCGCCTGTTATCTCATTTTCATCGGCGCGCTGGGACTCTCGATCACCCTCGCCCGGCGCAGGGAGCCGTCCTGAACCACCTGCCGCATGTTCCACATCGTGCTCGTCGAACCTGAGATCCCGCACAACGCCGGTGCCGCGGGACGGCTGGCGCTGGCCACCGGCTCGATGCTGCATCTGATAGAACCGCTCGGGTTTTCCCTCGACGACAAACACGTGCGCCGCACCGGCTTGGACTATTGGCAGGACGTGAAACTCCGCGTTTGGAAATCCTTCGACGAGCTCCAGTCGGCCGCGCAGCCGGGTGCGGACTTTTGGTTTCTGAGCACCAAAGCCACCACCACGCCGTGGCAGGCGGCTTTCCGGCCCGGCGATTATCTGGTCTTCGGGCGCGAAACCCGCGGGCTCCCGGAGGAACTCGTCGCCGCCGCCGGAAACCACGCCCTGCGCATTCCCATGGAACCGGGCGGCACCCGCAGCCTCAACCTTGCCACCGCCGTCGCCATCGTACTCTACGAAGCCGTCCGCCAACAGAATCCGGCCTGGTGAAATCCAACCACCGCCATGAACTACAACGCCTCCGTCAGTGACTTCTTCAAGTGCCCGAAGTGGGGAACGAATCTGATGTTAGGTGCGGTGGCGGTGCTCATCCCCATCGTCGGCCAGCTCGTGCTCGCCGGCTGGCATGTCACCGGCTTCTGGGCGCGCGGCGACGAGGAGGACCCCGCGACGTTTCCGCCTTTCGATTTCCAATACTTCGGCAAAATGCTGGCGGCCATGCTCTTCATGTTCGGCCTCGGCCTGTGTGCGATGATCATCACCATCCTCACCTGTTATATCGGCATGTTTTTCGTCATGCCCCTCGTCATCTTCAGTTGGCACCACCTCCAGAAGCAGATCTATCAACTCTACCTCCGCCGCGGCGGCCAGGCCGTACCGCGGAGCCCGAAACTCCAGGACACCCCGCCGCCGCTGCTGGCAGTTTGATGATCATGCCCATGGAACCCTTCAAGAACGCCTTTTCCTATCCGAACGCCCTCCGCTTTCGGACGGGCCCCAATCCCCGGTTGACCTGAACAACCGTCCGGCTATGCTGCCGCCATGCCACTGGTAAGTATTCCAGCCCATTACGACGGGGTGCATGTGCTCCTCGACGAGCCGGTTGCGCTGCGCCCGCACGCGCGCTTGATCGTGACCGTCCTGGAGGATTCCGACGACGACCGGGAGGATTTTCTACGCTTGGCGGCGAGCGGCCTCGCAGACGCATACTCCGAGGATGAGGTCGAATACACCGAGGCGGATCTGAAGCGATGAGACCGGGAGCGATCGCCCTGGCCCGGATTCAACAGGCGGATGGCCGACTCAAGACCCGTCCCGTATTGCTCCTGAGCCAAATGCCTCCATATTCCGACTATCTGGTCTGTGCGCTGAGTTCGAAGCTGCATCACGAGTGTCCCGGTTTTGACGAGGTGCTTGCGGCCGATGATGACGATTTTAAGGGAAGTGGCTTGAAAATTGCCTCATTGGTCCGGCTCGGGATGGTGGCAACAATTCCGCAGTCGGTGATCCTGGGGGAACTTGGGATGATCTCCGAGACGCGGCTGCAACGCTTGCGTTCGCGCCTCGCCCGACACATCGGTGATGAGTGAAAGCGATTGTCCTCACATTGCAAAAGCCGATCTGCATGAGCTTGAGAAAGCGAGAATTCCGGAAATGATGCTGGAGGAGAAACGGTGAAGCGCTTAACGAAGGGTCCGCATGGAACCCTGCAAGAACAGTTTTTCCTATCCGAACGCCCGCCGCATCGCGGAGCGTCTCAAGCGCGCGCATGCGGGGTTTTCGCTGCCGCGTTTCAGCAAGGGGTTGGAGGATGCGTTGGAAACTCTGGAGTTGAAACAGCGCATGCATCTCATCGCCGACCGCATCGAGGCCGGGCTGCCGGCGCATCCGCCGGAGCTGTTTGCGATCCTGGTGAAAACCCTCGCGATTGACGCCACCGACACAACCGGCCTGCGCGGCTTCCTCGTCTGGCCACTCACCGAAATCGTCGCTCGCCGGGGATTGCCGCATTTCGCCGAAGCGATGGCCGCCGTGGGCGAAATGACGAAATGTTTCACCGGCGAGTTCGCCATCCGCCCGTTCCTGCGCCATCACCGCGAACGCACGCTCAAGCAACTGCACGCCTGGTGCGATCACCCGGACGAGCACGTCCGCCGCCTGGTTTCCGAAGGCAGCCGCCCGCTGCTGCCGTGGGGAGGAAACCTGCCGGAGTTGCTGGAGCTTCCGCATCCCACGCTTGGATTGTTAGAGAAACTCCACCGCGATCCCAGCGATTATGTCCGGCTTTCGGTCTCGAATCATCTCAACGATTTCAGCAAACACCATCCATCGCTCGTGATCGAAACGCTCGCCCGCTGGCGGAAGAACGCACCCGAAGACGCGCGCTTGGAAAGGCTAGCCCGCCACGCCTGCCGCACGCTCTTGAAAGGCGGGCATGCCGGTGCCTTGGAGCTGCACGGTTATGGATCCGCCAAGGCGCTCGAACTTGAAAACTTTGTCCTAGCAGAAAAGGCGGTGTCGCTCGGCGGCCACCTCGGATACCGGCTGGTGATCCGCAACACCTCGCGCCGCGCGCTGCGGGTGATGTTCGATTACGCCATCCTCCACCGCAAGGCGAACGGCACGCTCAGCCCGAAGGTTTTCAAAGGCCGCGTGAAGGAACTCGCGCCCGGCGAACGCTGGGAAATCATCGGCCGCCACCCGCTCAAACCCGTCACCACCCGCGTCTATCACGCCGGCCGCCACGGCTTCGAACCGCGGCTCAACGGCCGGGCGTTCCCGCAGGTGGAGTTCATGCTGCATATTGACAAGCGCCCGTAAACCCATACGCTTTCCCATATGAAAACGACGCTCGAACTTCCTGACGACCTTTTCGTGGAGGCCAAAGCCACGGCTGCCAGGCGACGGATCACGTTAAAGACCCTGTTCACACGGGCGCTTGAGCGTGAACTGCGACCCGAACCCGCCCAACCCGCCACCGCCCACTTCGAGATCGACGCGCAAGGTTGGCCGCTCCTGAAACGCCAGGCCAAAAGCAAGGTGATCGTCACCAACGATTTCATCAACGCGCTGCGCGAGAGCGAGGGAATCTGATGATCGCGCTGCTGGATATCAACGTGCTCATCGCGCGCGCCGACCCGGCACACGTGTTTCACCAGCGTGCGCTCGGGTGGTTGGCCTCGCTCAAAAACGCCTCCCTCGCCACCTGTCCGCTCACCGAAAACGGCTTTTTGCGAATCTATGGCAATCCGGTTTATCCCGATGGACCGGGCTCGCCTGCCGCGGCAAGTCCCCTTCTTGGCGCCATCCGCCGGCTCCCGCAACACGTTTTTCTAGCAGATGACATTTCCCTGACCGAAACCGGGCGCATCCCCACGTTGGCCGGCGTGGGGCATCCGCATCTCACGGACCTTTATCTCCTGGCCCTGGCGGAGCGGCATCACGCGGTCTTCGCCACTTTTGATCGCCGCTTCGATCCCGCCCTGGTGATTGGCGGAGCGGCTGCGCTGCTCCTGATTCCGTAATCCCTGGGAAGGGTCGCACTCGCCCCCGCAGAGCGCGGTTGTTTTCAATCCTTGCGGTTCACCAAACCGTCGCCACATGCGGATAGTCGAGAATCTTGCGATCGGTGGTCACGAGCGTGAGTCTTTCGAGGCGGGCGGTGGCGATGAGCACAAGGTCCGCGGGATCGCGATGGATAGGTGGCGGCAGACTGTAGGCCTCCGCCATGACTTGAGCCGTGATCGGCAGGCAGGTCCAAGCGGTTTTTCTGAGAAGCTCGTCGAACCAAGTGCGCCAATGGTTGCTGAGAGTGATTCGGCCTCGCTCCTGAAGACAGGCGATTTCCGCCACTGAAATCGCGGAAACAAAGACTTCCCCGGCCGATGCCGAATCGATCAAATCGAGCGTGGCGCCGGACAGATCGGAGGTGTTTCCGGCGACAAAGAGAATGGCGCAGGTGTCGAGCAGGTATGGCATGGCGGTTTCAGCGCAGCATTTCCCAGTCAGCCTCGGGAATGCAAGGTTCGGCCAAGGTGCCGTGGATCGTTAGGGTATCCTTCATGCATCCCAGCACACTGTCCTTGGGTTTGCCAGGGAACGGCCTTCGGATGGGTTCGATTCTGGCCAGCGGCACGTTGCGGCGGCAAACGATCACTTGGCCGCCCTTTTCCACCAGTTCGAGGAATTCCGAGAGCCTGTCTTTGAATTCCCCGATATTCACGGTTGTGCTCATGGCCGGGAAGATGGCCAACTTCATGGTCAAAGTCAAGGCTGCGGGTTGGCAGCCCACCCGCTTTGACGCACCTCCGGGCTTGCCCATTCCGCCGTCACACGCCATTTCACCCGCATGACGTTTGCGGCGGTGCTTTTTGATTTCGACGGCGTGCTGGTGGATACCGAGTGGGCGATCTATCAGTCATGGAAACGTGTCTTCGCGGCTCATGGCCAGCCGCTGCCGCTCGATATTTACACGCGCTGCATTGGCTCGGATTTCGCCACCTGGTCGCCCAAGACGCACTTGGAGGAACTCACCGGCCTGGCCTTTGATTGGCATGACCTGGATGCCCGGCGGCAGGAGGAAATCATGGCGGATCTGGCGCATGAGCGGGCGATGCACGGCGCGGTGGCGCTGCTGGAGAATCTATCAACCGCCGGCATTCCCCGGGCGGTGGTTTCCAGTTCGTCACACCACTGGGTGGACGGCTGGCTGGAAAAACTCGGGCTGGCCGGGCATTTCAACACCACCGTCTGCCGGGGCGACGCGCCGCGCATCAAGCCGGCTCCGGATCTCTACTTGGAGGCCGCGAAACGCCTCGCCATTCCGCCGGCCGAGTGCCTGGTGATCGAGGATTCGCTCAATGGTGTGCATGCGGCCAAAGCCGCGGGCATGGCGGTGTGGGTGGTGCCCAACCGGGTGACCGAGGCCCTCGACTTCACCCCGGCGGACCGGGTTTTCCGCTCGCTCGCGGAGGTGCTCAATATGGAATCCCAACCCACGGTGGCGTAGAGCGATCCAACAATTCCCGGTGGATCGCGCCGAGTCCGTCTGAATGAAAAATCCAACCTCAATCCACCGGATCCAGCGGCGGCAGTTCGGTGGCTTTCACCTTGGCGCTTTGTTTTTTGCGGAAAGCGGCGAGTTTTTCCGCCATCTGCGGGTCGTCGTTGGCCAGCATCGCCACGGCGAACAGCGCGGCGTTCACCGCGCCGGCCTTGCCGATGGCAAAGGTGGCGACGGGGATGCCGCCCGGCATCTGCACCATGGCTAACAGGGCGTCCATGCCCTTGAGTGCGGTGGAATCGATCGGCACGCCGAGGATCGGAATATCGGTGATCGCCGCGGCGACTCCCGCCAGGTGGGCGGCAGCACCGGCGCCGGCGATGATGCATTTCAGGCCGCGCTCCCGGGCGGTGGAGGCATAGCCGGAGAGCTTGTCTAACGAACGGTGAGCGCTGGCGACTTGCGCCTCCCACGGGATTCCAAAGTCACGCAGGGTGCGGGCGGCGTGTTCCATGATCGGCCAGTCCGAAGCGCTGCCCATGATGATTCCAACAAGCGGGGTGTGAGTCATGCGCGGAACCTGACCAAGCGCCCGCAGCAAGTCAATATCGGGAGTTTGGCTGACGCGCCGGTTATTTGCCGTTTTCGATCCCCCGGACAAAAATCTCCACGGTCTCGCGCAGCCAGCCGTCGCGGTCGAGTTCGGACAAACCGGAGGTCCGGCGCAGCAGGCCGCCAAACAACGAGGAGGTGAACACCTCCGCAAATGCCATCGAATCCAAGTCTTCGCGGACAAACCCTGCGTTTTTGCGTTGGTCCAGATAACATGCGATGCTGCGGTGAAATGGCTCCAGCACGTCGCCAATAAGCTCCTTGCAGAGCGTCGGCCGCCGATTTCCCTCGCCCACCAGCGCCCGCGCCATGCCTTCGCAGCGTTCGAGTGATTCGGTGTAAACCCGGGCGAAACGTTCCAAATCCTCGCGCAGGTTGCCGCTGAAATCCCCGCGGCATTCGCACAGTGCGCTGAATTCCTCCGAGGTTTCCTGCACCACTGCCGCCAGCAGTTTCTGCTTGGATTCGAAATGCCGGAACAAGGTCACCTCGTTGCAGCCCGCACGTTCCGCGATTCCCCGGGTGGTGGCCGACTCAATGCCTTTGTCACTGAATTCCGCCCGCGCCGCTTCCATCAGCCGCTGGCGCGTGCCATGGGTTTCCGGGGGTTTGGGTTTGATCGGGACCGTGCTCACAACCGGGAGATGTTGCAAGTAATCACTTGCATGCAAGCAAAATTCCGCCTCCACTCTCCCCGCCCATGCTGAGCGATCCCGTCATCCTGCGTTTTCTGTCGTTGGTTCCGCTGCTGGTGATCGGGAGTTGCGCGCCGGTTGGGCCGAATCACGAGGTGCCGTGGATGGAGCTTCCGGCATCGTTTTCGCAAGGGGGCGTTCGTTGGAAACGCCAGTCGCCGGACTCCTTGCCGAAGCCGCAGGCGTGGTGGAAACTTTACCGCGATCCCACGCTCACGTCGCTCGTCGAGCGCGCGTTGGCGATGAACCAGGAAATCGCGGCGTCCGCGGCGCGTCTCCGCCAAGCCCGGGAGATGAGCACTGCGGCGCGATCCCGGTATTTTCCCGACGTCAATCTGGGTGGCACCGCTGAGCGTTCGAAATCCCGTTTTCGCGGACCGAGCGGGGGATCCAGTCTGGAGAACAGCTTTACCGTGCCGGTCGATTTCAACTACGAACTCGATGCTTGGGGAAAAATCCGCCGTCAGGTGGAATCGGCGGGTGCCTCCGAGGGAGCCGCTGAGGAAGCTCTCAATGCGTTGAGAATCAGTGTGACCGGTGAAGTGGCACAAACCTATTGGGCGCTGCGGGCCGTGGATGCGGATCGCGTGGTGCTCGCCCGCACCTTGGAAATCCGCGGCAGGGCGCTTGACCTGCTCACCAAACGCCGGGATGCCGGCAGCATCAGCGGACTCGACCTTGCGCGCGCCGAAACCGAGGTCGCCACTGCCGAAGCCGATCGGATCCGCCTCGATCAGAATCGCATCGGGCTGGTCAACGCGCTGGCCGTGCTGGCCGGAGCGGCGGCCACCGGTTCCGCGATCGCCGAGCAGGCCGATCTGCCGAAACCGCCGTCGGTTCCTCTGTCGGTGCCGTCTGAAATGCTCCGCCAGCGCCCCGATATCCGGGCCGCCGAGCGCCGGGTGGCTGCCGCCAACGCGGACATCGGAGTCGCCACCGCGGCGTTTTATCCCTCAATCTCGCTCGGGGCCTCCACCGGTTACGATGCCATCCGTCTGGGCGATCTTTTCCAGGCGTCGTCGCTGGTCTGGTCGCTCGGCACCGCCGCGACGGTGCCCCTCACCAGCCAGAAATGGCTCAAAGCCCAGCGCGATGCGGCGGTGGCCGGCCACGCTGCAGCCAGCGCGGAATACCGCCAAACCGTGCTCGAAGCCATTCGCGAAGTCGAAAACGCCTTGCAGGGCACCGCGATCCTCGAACGCCGCCAAGTCATACAGGATCAGGCGCTTCAGGCGGCGCGCAAGACCTTGGACCTGTCCACCAAACGTTTTAAATCGGGACTCGTGAGCTTTCTTGACGTGGTGGCCGCCGAACGCACGCGCCTCGATGCCGAACGCGGCGCCAACGCCATCCGTGCCGAACGCCTCGCCGTTTCGGTTTCCCTCATCAAAGCCCTCGGCGGCGAGTGGTAGAAAGACCCCAGACTTGAAGACGCAAGACACACGACAAGAAAAACTTCCGCGCATGGCGTTTCCCATGCGGCATCTGTTCCTATCACTTCTGCTGCTTTCCTCGTGTGGCAAAAAGCCGGCCGGGGCGGGACCTGCCGGCGGACCCAATCCGATGGACCGCGTGCAACCGGTGGAGGTGATGTCGGTCACCGTGATGTCGCTGCGGGAAACCGTCGGCCTCGTCGGCAGCATCGCCGCCAACGAGAGCGCGGAACTGCGGCCCGAAATTCCCGGCGTGATCAACTCGATCCATTTCGAGGAAGGCGCTGAGGTCAAAAAGGGCGCGCCACTTGCCAAACTCGACACCCGCGAGATCGAGGCCCAGCTCGCCGAGGCGCGCGCCAGCTTCGTGCTCGCGGAACAAAATCTCAAACGCAGCCAATCGTTGTTAGAAGATCAGGCGGTCTCCAAACTCGAGGTGGACGCCGCGGTGGCGGATCACGCGAAGCTCAAGGCGGCGATCGATCTGTTGGAAGTGAAACTCACGAAATCCTCCATCTCCGCGCCCTTCGACGGCGTCACCGGCGCACGCTCTCTATCGGTGGGAGACTTCGTCACCTCGCAATCCGTGATCACCACCGTGGACGATCTCTCGCGGCTCAAGGTGGAGATGCAAGTGCCCGAACGCTATCTGCCGAACCTGAAACCGGGCGGCGCCTTCACCCTGCATGCCGCCACTTCCGCACCGGGCGAAGAAGTCGCGGGCGAAGTGTATTTCGTCTCGCCGCGCATCGATGAAACCACCCGCTCGACCTTGGTGAAAGGTTATGTGAACAAGCCGCCGCCGTTTTTGAAACCCGGCATGTTTGCCAACATCACGCTGGTCCTGCGCACCATCGAGGACGCGCTGGTCGTTCCGGAAACCGCCATCCTCAGCACCGCGCGCGGCACCGTGCTCATCGCACCCAAAGACAAGGACGGCGCAACCATCGCCGAGTTTGTCCCGGTGAAAACCGGGCTGCGCGTGCCCGGCTTCGTCCAGATCAGCCCCGTCGGCCCGCCCGTCAAAGCCGGCGACCGGATCGTCTCGTCCGGGGTTGGCGGACTGATCCTCTTTCCCGGCGTCAAACTCAAACCCGTCGAGCCATTCGTCAAACCCGGCGTCCCGGAAGCCACCGACCGGAAGTTGGAATGACCTGGCGCGGGCATCCCGCCCGCCGCCTCTTTTCTCTCAGCTCCAAGCTCTCCGCCCATCCATGATTCTTTCCGACACCTCGATCAAGCGTCCGGTCCTCACCATCGTCGGCGCGCTGATCGTGATTTTGTTAGGCGCACTGGCGTTTCGGAAACTGCCGGTGCGCGAGTATCCGGACACCGACGTGCCGACTGTTTCGGTGACCACCGTCTATCGGGGCGCTTCCGCCGAAGTGGTGGAGAGCCGGATCAGCGAACCGCTTGAGGAACAGCTTTCCGCGATTGATGGCATCCGCGTCCTCAAGTCTTCCTCCGCTGAGGAAGTATCCCGCATCACCATCGAGTTCAACCTCGACCGCAATCCCGACGAGGCGGCCAACGACGTGCGCGACCGTGTCAGCCGCGCCCGCGACAAGCTGCCCGATGAAGTCAATGAACCGATCATCGCCAAGGAAGAGGCCGACGCCAATCCGGTGCTGTGGCTCACCTTCACCTCGGAGCGCTTCTCCCGCACCGAGCTGACCGACGTGGTGGACCGCATCGCCAAACAACGCGTCCAGACCGTTCCCGGAGTGGGCACGATCTTCATCGGCGGCGAGCGCCGCTATGCCATGCGCCTGTGGCTCGATCCCGACAAGCTCGCGTCCTATCAGCTAACCGCCAGCGACGTGGAGCTCGCGCTTGCCAATCAGAACGTCGATGTTCCGGGCGGCCGGATCGAGTCGTTCGCCCGCGAGTTCACGGTGCGCACCCAGGGCGAACTGGCCGATGCCGCGGCTTTCGAGGAGCTGATCATCGCCACCCGCGGCAACAGCCAGATTAAGCTCAAGGACGTCGGCCGCGCGGAACTCGGCTCCGAGGATTATCGCAGCCGCGTGTTCTTCAACGGGGTGCCCACCGTGGCGCTTGGTGTCGTCCGCCAGTCGAAATCGAATCTGTTGGAAGTAGCGGACGGCGTGAAAAAGCTGATCCCCGTGATCGAGGCCGAGTTGCCCGAGGGCATCAAGGTCGAGTCCGGCTATGACAGCTCGGTCTTCGTGCAGCGCTCGGTGGATGAGGTTTACAAAACCTTCTTCGAGGCCTTTATCATCGTCAGCGTGGTGATCTTCCTGTTCCTCCGCGATTGGCGGGCGGTGTTCATCCCCATCACCGCGATCCCGATCTCCATCATCGGCACCTTCGCGGTGATCTCGGCGCTCGGATTCTCGATTAATATCCTCACTCTGTTAGCATTGGTGCTCGCCATCGGCCTGGTTGTCGATGACGCCATCGTGATGTTGGAAAACATCTTCCGCCGCATCGAGGGAGGCGAAACCAAGATCCAGGCGTCGGTGCTCGGAGCGCGGCAGGTGGCCTTCGCGATCATCGCCACCACCTTCACGCTGGCGGCGGTGTTCCTGCCCGTCGCCTTCCAGTCCGGCACCACCGGGCGTTTGTTCTATGAGTTCGGCATCTCGCTGGCCGTTTCGGTGATCGTTTCGATGGCCGTTTCCCTAACGATCACGCCGATGCTGGCCTCGCTGATGCTCAAGGGCGCCGATCCAACGACCGGACATCCGCCGCACGGCTGGTTCTATCGGGTGACCGAGCCTGGCTTCGTTTTCGTCAACCGCATGTTCGGCAGACTGCTGCATGTCTCGCTCAAGGCATGGCCGCTCGTCATCCTGTTGTCTGCGGGATTCGTCGCGCTGGCACCCTTCGCCTATCATGGACTCCAGCGCGAACTCACGCCGATGGAGGACCGCGGAAGTTTCATCTCCATCTTCAGCGGGCCGCTCGGCTCCCATCCGGACTACACCTTTAACTATGTGAAAAAAATGACGGGCGTGATCGAACGCCAGCCTGAAATGGAACGTTACTTCTCCGCGACGGCCCTCGCCCGCGGCGGTCCGGGAGCGGGAAACCAAGGCCTCGTTTTCACCACCCTCAAGCCATGGGAGGAGCGCGTCAAATCCACCCAACAGATCGTCGGCGAGATCAACGGAGCCTACGGCGCCGAAGTCACCGGCGGCCTTTCGTTTGCCATCATTCCCAACCCGCTGGGTGGCCGCAATCTGGGAGAGAGTTTCCAACTCGTGCTGCAAGGCGGCAACTTTGATAAACTCCAATCCTACGGCGAGGCCATTCTAACAAAAATGCGCGCCAGCGGCACCTTCGAGGGTGCCCGCGCCGAGCCAAGGATCGACAAGCCCCAGCTTGATGTTTCGATCGACCGCGCCCGCGCCGCCGACCTCGGCGTGCCCGTCTCGCGGATCGCCACCACGCTCGAATCGCTCTTCGGCGGGCGCCAGGTCACGCAATACAAACAGGAGAGCCGCCAGTATGATGTGATCCTCCAGATCGAGGACGCCGCGAAACTCACGCCGTCGGATCTCGGCCGCGTTTACGTCCGCTCGGACCGCGGCGGACTGGTCCAGCTTTCCAACGTGGTGACGCAGAAGGAAACCATCACCCCCGAGGAATTCCCGCACTTCAACCGGCTCCGCTCGATCACCCTCAAGGCCCGGCTGGCACCCGGCAAGACCATTGGCGACGGGGTGGACTATATCAACGGCATCGCGCCCGGCATCCTTCCGGAAGGCTACAACCACACCTGGGACGGCGAAACGCGCGAGTATGTGGAAAGCGCCAGCGACACCTTCCAGTTGTTCGCGCTCGGCCTGCTGTTCACCTTCCTCATCCTGGCTGCGCAGTTCGAAAGCTGGGTCCACCCGGTGACCATCTTCACTGGCGTCGCGCTCGCTCTAACCGGTGGGGTGATCACGCTCTATGCCTCGCGTTTTTTCGGCGCTCCGATGACCAACAACCTGTTCGCCCAGTTTGGGCTGATTCTTCTCATCGGACTCATCGCCAAGAACGGCATCCTCATCGTCGAGTTCGCCAATCAACTGCAGCTCGCCGGCAAGAGCGGCTTCGATGCCGTGTGGGAAGCCACCACCCTGCGCTTCCGCCCGATCCTGATGACCTCGATCTCCACCATCGGCGGCACCCTGCCACTCGCGCTGGCCAGTGGTGCCGGCGCGGAGACCCGGAATCCGCTCGGTCTGGTGATCGTCGGCGGACTGGCCATCTCCACCGTGCTCACGCTGTTCGTGATTCCGGTGTTCTATCTGGTCTTTGATTGGCTGGTCCGCAAGATCACCGGCCACTCCAGCGCCCAAGGCCTGCGCCGCGCCGCCCGGGTGGAAGCCGAGGTGGAAGCCGTCGGCAAGGCGGGGTGAATCATGCCGTGCAACGTTCAGTCGGAGCGCGAGTCTCCCGACTCGCCAGCGGAAGCTCTGCCAAAGAAGTGCGGCATTGGCTTCCGGCGGTTTGACGAAACTTCCGCCGGCGAGTCGGGAGACTCGCGGTCCGCTCCAAAGCTCTCGACTTCGGCGAGGTTTCCGTTGCAGATTTCCGGACATGAAACCCCGATTTTCCGGTCCCCAAGGTGCACAGGGCAAGCAGGCACGTGAAAACCGCCACGTTCCCGCAGTGGAAAAGACCGTGCCCGCGCTCGATGAGGACGAATTGATGGCTCTCGTCGCGCTGCAGGAAACCCCTTTCGTGCTGATTCTCGATTGCGTGCAGGACCCGCACAACCTCGGGGCGATTCTCCGCACCGCGGATGCGGCGGGCGTGCATGCCGTCGTTGCGCCGAAGGACAAGGCGGTGGGCATCACCGAAACCGTGCGCCGGGTGTCGGTGGGAGCGGCGGACCATGTGCCCTTCGCGCAGGTCACGAATCTCGCGCGGACCATGGAAAAACTCAAGGCCGCGGGGCTATGGCTCGTCGGCACCTCGGATCACGTGAAATCCAAATCGATCTACGAGATCGATCTCAAGGGTCCGCTCGCCCTGGTGATGGGTGCCGAGGAAAAAGGCATGCGCCGGCTCACCGAGGAAAACTGCGATTTTCTCGCCTCCATCCCGATGGCCGGAAAAGTCGAGTGCCTGAATGTTTCGGTGGCGGCTGGAGTCTGTGTGTTCGAGGCGGTTCGGCAACGCCGGGCGGGGCCATGAAGGAGCCGGTCCGCATTCTATCCGACCTTCATCTTGGCCACAAGATTTCACGGCTCACCCGGGTGGCCGCCCTGCGCCCGCTGATCGCCGGGGCCGGCACGGTGGTGTTCAACGGCGACACCTGGCAGGAGCTGGCCGATCCGTTTCGCGAGCGCTCGGCGGCGATGCTGGAGGAACTCAAGGCGCTCTGTGCCGCGGAGCATGTGGAGGCGGTGTTTCTAGCAGGCAACCATGACCCTGGTTGGCCCGGTCCGGGGTGGGTGGAACTCGCCGGCGGACGAATCATCGTCACTCACGGCGACGCGTTGTTTTTCAGTGGTTCGCCATGGAAACGCGAGACCCTCACCGCCGGCAAGCGGGTGACGGAGTTGTGGGCGCGACACCCGGCCGCCGCACATGACGTCGGCGAGCGGCTGAGTCTTGCCCGTGACATCGCCCGCACTTTGTGTTCGGTGGAATATCCGCTCGGGCGGCATTTCATTCAACGGGCGTGGGACGCGGCGCTGCCGCCGCAGCGCGCGCTCAAGATGCTCGAGGCATGGTTCACCCAAGGCTCGGCCGGGGCGCGTTTCTGCGAGTGTTATTTTCCGCAGGCGCAGGCCCTCGTGATCGGCCATTTCCACTGGCAGGGATGTTGGGTTAGAAACCGCCGCCTGGTGATCAACACCGGTTCCTTCACCTATCCGGGCCGCGCCCATTGGGTGGAATACAACCAGGGCTGGCTGACCCGCGGGGAAATCGACGAATCCCCGGACCTCTGCCGCCGCGGCCGGACACTCGGCACCTGGCGGTTCTAACATATGCGGTCAGTTCAGCGTGTAGGCCACCAGATAGGTGGTGGGTGCGATGCCGACAAACTTGAATTTGGCGAAGCTCAGAAAGATCTTTCGCGGTTGATTTCTCCAGTTCTTAGTGACCTGGCCGAGATCGCCGCTCGGGTTGTCCAATGATGGAGGAATCCAGTATGCGTTCAGGTTGGCGACCGCTTCTTTGAACGGGATCGACATGCCCTCGGCGGTGAGTTGGCCCTTGGGTCCGACGGTGAATGGCACGGCCTCTCCGACTTCGCAAGTCGGGATGCCCCCGGGGACGGCGAGGTTTTTCGTCACATCCGGATCGCACACCCCGTGAAATTTCAGGGCACCCGGAAGATCTTCTGGTTGGAGGGATCGCGGGCCAGTTGACCGGAGCTGAAACCTTCGATGTCAATGACGTGGTGGGGTTCGTAGGGGCTGAGCACCTCGTTCGGGTTGGTCGTGCGTTCGGCCGTCGGATATCCGCCCGGCGCTGTGGGAGGCGGGGGCGGTGCCGGCGCAGGCACCTGAGCGTGCGGATCCACCGGTTGCGGCGGATAGGGAGGATTGGGCGTGAACCGTGGCGGAGGAACCGGCGGCGGCGGGATGCAGGAGCTGAGGATGACGGCCGCGGCGGCCGAAAAGAGCGGTTTAGACATGCGCATGATACGTGGATTAGGGCGAAGTGTATCCGATTCAGGACCACCCGGCAATCAGATGCTTTGCGAGAATGGCGAGTTTGCCGACCCTCGTCAACCGGTAACGTTTTTCAAACACGCGGAAGCCGTCGCGCCGCATCCGGACCAATAGGCAGCGGTAAATTTCCCCCATGATGCGGGCCGGGGTTAGGGCATGGCGGTCGGCGGCGGGCAGGGCTTGCGCCGCCTCCCGGAAAAGTTGCTCCGCCCGCTCCGCCTCGAAGGCCATCAGTGCCAGGAACCGCCCGTCATATTTCCGCTCCAGCAGATCCTGTTCGGAATAATGAAAGCGTGCGAGGTCTTCGAGCGGCAGATAGATGCGCCCGCCGTTGTCCAGGTCCTCACCGATGTCCCGTAGGATATTGGTCAGTTGCAGCGCGCGGCCAAGCGCCACGGCGTAGCGCTCCGAGGCGGGGTCCTTGCAGCCGAAGAGCCGGATTGAAACCAGCCCGACCGCACAAGCGACCTTCCAGACATATTCTGATAGATCATACCAGGTGGCAAAGCGCTGCGGATGCAGGTCCATGCCGCAGCCTTCGATGATGGCTATCAGCAGGTCGGTGGGGATTCCGCAGCGGTCCCGCAGTTCGACCACCTGCTGTTGCAGGGCGGCGGGATGACCAAAGCCGGAGAGCAGTCCCGCCTTCCATTCTTCTAACAAACAACAGCGTTCTCCGGCGGGTATTTGGGGATCGTCCGCCAGATCGTCTATCGTGCGGCAGAACGCGTAGAAAACCACCATGTCGTCCCGCCGCTCCCGCGGCAGGATGCGCAACGCGAAAGCCAGGTTCGATTTCGCGCGGCGGGTGATTTCCGAGGCGTCCGGCACGGCTTCAGCGAATGAATCCCCAATGGCCGGTGGTCACCGGCCAGAGGGAAAAGAGCGCCGGCCCCACCAGGTTGAATTCCTTGACCGTGCCCCAGTAACGCGAGTCCAGCGAGTTGCCGCTGTTATCGCCGAGAGCCGCGTATTCGCGCATCCCTGGCGGGGCCTCGGATCGCAGTTGCACGGAGTCGCCGAGCGCCATCAGCGCCGGCGGATATTTGGATCCTCCCGGGCTGGCGAACGAGTAACCCTTGGCATCGGGATGTCGGTATAACGGGTAGTTGTAAACCTTGGCAAACCCGGGCTCACTGGCGATTTTCCCATGGATGAGGATATGTGGGGGAGCGATTTCCAACTTGTCTCCGGGCACGGCACCCAGCCGCTTGATGTAATGCGAACCCGCCGCCTGATCGCCACGGCTCTCGTGAATCCCGCGGATGCCGAGGGTCTCAAACACAAACACCTCGCCGCGTATCGGTTTGCGGAAATGGTAGGAAAACTTGTCCACGAGGACGAGGTCGCCGGAATCCACCGTGCCTTCGCAAAGCACGGTGCCCTTGGGCAGCACGCCGCCATTTTGTTTGGCGATTTGAAGCGCGTTTTGCAACCCGATCTGGCTCAGCGGACCTGTCGGCGCGGGCAGCCGCAAAGGGTCGGTGCCAAACAGTTTGCTGAACGTCGTGGGTTTGGAATCGGCGAAAACGATCTGCGATCGGCTGAAGAAATGGAGAAACTGGGTGTCGCCGATACCCACCAGTTGGCCCTGCGAATCGATCATCATCTTGTGGTCGCGATCCGTCACCACCTTCACGTAGGATCTCCCGCGCAGGACCTTTTCGATCATCCGTTTGGGGAAGCCCGGCCATTCCGACGCGGGCAACGGCTTTCCGACGATGCCGTTCAAGGTTGGCTGCATCGAGCCGGTGGGAATCCGGAACGGTTGCAGGTAGTAGGCGCGCAGGCCGAGGGCGATGACGATGGCGACGAACATCACCTCGACGTTCTCCTCGAGCCAGCCCAGTGGCTTTTCCTGGGGCAGCGAGTTTTCACAAACCGCGCGGATTTGTTTGGACGCCTCGCCCACCCTGGCTTGATCGCCGGATTTGATCGCCGCGAGCAAATCGTCGCGGCGCGATTCGATTTCCGCCACCCGGTCCGGCTTGAGGAGGTCGCGTTTGTAATGCACGAACTTCCGCGCACCCTTGGCCAGGTGCCGCGCTTCGTCTTTCCACTTCGGGGTGAACATGGCGCGCAGTCTCGCGACACTTCCCGCCGACTGCAAGCGCGGAGAAACGGCGTTCTGGGGCGCTCCGGGGGCCCAAGACCCAGCATTCTAGAAGGGTGCCTGACCAAAAAGTTAAGAGGGTCCTCTGGACCGCGATGGTGTGGGTCCGCAACCCTGTCCGGCACCCGAGGCGATCGGATGATCAGGCGACTCCCGCGGCCGGAACTGATGAACCGACTGACCAAGATCGTGCATTGGTTACGGTCCGCAATGAAGCTCCCGGGCGGTTTGTTGGAACGTGTCGTCATCGAGCACGGGCCGGGAGGATTCCATCCACGAGGAGGGTGGGGGAGGCAGCTTGATCCAACTACGGCAACCGCCGAAGCCAGCTTCGTAGGGGAAGATCCAAGGTTCTGCCAGTTCGCGGATGCGGACTAAGGCGACGTGGATGCTACCGGAGGCCATGCCCTTGCCTTCCCAATCGAAGCGATCGCGAACGGTGGCTTGGGAGTAGATATGATAGGATTCCAGCGCAGCGACCTGGCTCCAATCGGCGAGGGTGACGGCCCACAGTGCCTCGGCATGGTGGGTGATGCGGATTTCGTCGCCAAGTTGCCATTCGGGGAGGACTTTCACCTCACCCTCGCGCACTTGGTCGCCGAGGGCGTGGAACCGGGTGGGAAACAGGAAAGACGAGTCGTGGGCGAAGGAAAACCCTTGGCGACCCTCGTGAATGCCGCCTTTTCGCAGAAGGATCGACTGCCGCCCGGAGGCGAGCGCGTCACAGACGACCTGCCATTCCTTAAAACCGATGGGCGGGTTCTCGTGGGATTTCAAACTTCAAACTTCAGGTTTGAGATGAAAATCACCCGAGGTCGTCCGCCGTGACTGAGGTTTGTTCGCGGGCGCCGAGGATCCGGGCTTGCAGGATCACCCGCTCGGGAGAGGCTTCGAAGCGATAGCTGTGGCAGTTCGGGCAAAGTGCGGCACCGCTGCCAACGATTGAATCGCAGCCTTCACAGACTTTGTAGCCCATGGGATTGGCGGCGATTTTCGCCGCCGTGGCGGCGCGGTTCGGTGGAGGTGTTTCAGGCATGGGCGGTTACGAAAAAAGCGGCACCGGTGGTCCGGTCCGCTTATTTCTTGAATGGCCAGGGAAAGACGGCACAACCGGGAGGATCAGGCAATGCCAGCCAAGGCCTTCGCGGTCTTGCTCTTCAGGTTCGCCGCCTTGTTGGAGTGGATCACATTGCGTTTGGCGGCCTTGTCCACGGCGGAGGAAAACTCGGCGCTGGCCTTGGAAGCGGCGACTTTGTCACCGGCGGTGATGGCGGTGAGCGTCTTTTTGCGCAACGTTTTCATCCGGCTTTTTTCGGCGCGATTGCGCTCGGTCCGGACGACGGTTTGGCGGCTGCGTTTGATCGAAGATTTGTGATTGGCCATGGTTGTTTCGGGAAAAGATCGGGAGCGGGGAGGCGGGCGGCGGAAAGTAGGGAATCGATCCGAGGAGTCAAGCTCAGGTTTCAGAGTTTCTCAACCGGACAGGCGGGTGCCGCCTTTTCCGACCGCTGCCGTGTTTTGATCGCGCTTCTTGGGCTGGATTGATTCACGGATGACAAAGACCTCGGCCCCATGGCCGACGCGGTTGTAGAGGTCCGCCACATCGCGACTGCCCATGCGGATGCAGCCGTAGGATGCGCGAGAGCCGAGCCGCCGCTCCTCCGGGGTGCCGTGGATATAGATGGTGCGGCGGAATGCGTTCTGGTTGCGTGACTCGGTTCCGCTCAGCCACAGGATGCGGGTCACGATCGGGTCGCGACCGGGGGCGTTGGGCTTGATAACTTCGCCGGTTGGCCGGCGGTTTTTGAAAACGCTGCCGATCGCGGTGTTGCCGCCGATTTTCTTGGCGATTTGCAGCCGTCCGAGGGGAGTGCAGTTGCTGCCGGGGCGATCGCCGACGCCGAACTTGGAAGTCGAAATCTTGTAGGACTTGACCGGGGTGCCGTCATGCACCAGCAACATTTTCTGATCGCTCAAGCTGACGATCATTTTGTTGCGAGTGTCCTTGCCGAGGGGAACATTGCCGCAGCCGGTGAAGCCGAGGGCGGCAAGCAGCCCAAAGGCAGCAATCAGAAGGATACGCGGCGGCAGGAATCCAGTCATAGTTTGGTCACGGAGTTTTGCGGTTCACAACCTTCGGCTCTGAAGGCGCGGAACTGGATTGCAGCATGCGCGAGAGCGAAGCCAGTGACGTGTAGAAAAATCCGATCGGGAATGGAAGCAGAAGAATCGCGGATGACCAACTTCCGCGCATGGCGGCATCGACCACGACGAAGAGGAAGAAGAAACCGAAGAGCAATTCCACGAAGGGGGTGAGCGTCTTCATGGCCTTGTAGCTGCTCTTTTTCCAATCCTGGCGATGGTTCTGGCCGATCCCGTATTTCGGGGTGCGAACGAAGGCGGTCTGGTGGTTGCAGAGCGCTTCGATCACCGCCTTGGCATTGCTGATGGACATCCCGATGCCCAATGCGAGCAGCAGCGGCAGATAGGGGATTTCCTTCCACCACGAACCGGGGCGGAGAGCTTTTTGGGAAACCATGTAGAACACGATTACCGAAACCGAGGAGAAGAAAAAGATCGGAACGTTGATGATGTAATAGGTGAGCTTGCCGAAATCCGGCTGGCACTGCTGGTTTGGATAAATCAGGAAGCACAGCACAATGAGCAACAGGTAGGCGAAGTTCGAGGTGAGATGGGCGGTGGCCTCCATCTTGATGAAGAGGGGCACGTCGCTGCGCCAGATCGCCGGCAGGACTTTTTTGCAAACTTGGATCGAGCCCTTGGTCCAGCGATGTTGCTGGCTCTTGAAGCCGTCCATGTCCACCGGCAGCTCGGCCGGGGTTTCCACGTCATTGAGGAAGATAAAACGCCAGCCGTTGAGTTGGGCGCGGTAGCTGAGGTCCATGTCCTCGGTCAGGGTGTCGTGCTCCCAACCGCCGGCATCGGCGATGCAGGACTTGCGCCAGATGCCGCCAGTGCCGTTGAAGGTGAAGAAGCGACCGGAGCGGTTGCGGGCGGTCTGTTCCAGCTCCAGGTGGCCATCGAGGAACATGGCCTGGATGCGGGTCAGCACGTTGAAGGTCCGGTTCAAATGGCCCCAACGGGTTTGGATCATGCCGATTTTCTCGTCGGTAAAGTAGTGGATGGTCTTTTCGAGTAAGTCCGGGTTGGGCACGAAATCAGCGTCCAGAATCAGGAGAAACTCGCCTTTCGCGAAACGAGTTCCGTTTTCGAGGGCCCCGGCTTTGTATCCGGTGCGATCGCTGCGGTGGATGTGTTCGGCATCGAATCCGCGGGCTTTCAAGCGTTCGATTCCAGCCCGACAGATGTCCACCGTCTCATCGGTCGAGTCGTCGAGAAGTTGGATTTGGATCTTGTCCTGCGGGTAATCCAGCGCGGCGACCGAGTCCAGCAACCGGTCCACCACGTGCATCTCATTGAACACCGGGAGCTGAATGGTCACCAGAGGCAGGTCCTGGAACAATTCTTTCGGCTTGGGGTGGTTGTGCGCGTGTTTGAGATACAGGAAAACAATGGCCAACCGGTGGGAGCCGTAGCCCGCAAGACCGATCAAAACGAGGATGTATGAGGCATACCAAATGGGAGAAGACCAGTCCATGAAAGTGTGTTTGAGCGAGTTGTGGGGATTGTCCGGGCGTTCGTAATGGGGAGGAAACGGGACTCCGGCATCTGCGAAAGGATTGTTAATCAAGCGCCAGACGCCGGAGGCAAGCAGCAAAAAAGTCCCGTGTCAAGACTCCGGTTCCGCCGGTTGGGCCACGGCCCACGGCGGATTTTTGCCCGGGCAATGAGGCGCTGGGAACGCGGGTTTCCAAACCCGCACGCCCATGAGATGTGCAAGCCAAGGTCCCGCATGGCGGATTCTTTCTCAGATTAGGGTCATGCGAGTCAGAGACAGGGTCATGCGAGTCAGAGACTCGCGGTCCTTGGGCAATGAACCGCTCTGCCCCGTGCAAAAATCGGCCGTGGGACCGGGGCCGAGGGGGCACGACAAGTGGTAGCAATCCATCATCCCTCGCTCTATTTGAGGCACTGAGACATCCTGAACTTGCGAGGAATCCTCTGAGTCGTGAATCAACAAGGCGGCGGGCAAGATATCCGCTCCACCGTCTTCTCCAAGTCAGGATTTCTGAGCGACTCATTCATCCCGACGGCCGAGCAACATCATCAGGAAGTAAACGAGCTGCGCAACCGAGCCAACTGCCGCGGCGACGTAGGTCATGGCGGCCCAGAACAACGCGTTTTTCGCTTTTTCGTGTTCCATGCTGGCGGCGAGTCCGCTGTTTTCCAGCCAAACCAAGGCGCGGCGGCTTGCGTCGAATTCAACGGGCAAGGTCACGATGGTGAACAAGGTGGTGACGGTGAACAGTCCCACCCAGATCCACAGCATCGTGGGACTTTGCATCAGCCCGACACCCAGAATTCCGGCAATCATGATGTAATTGAGGATCTTGCTGGAAAACTCGACGGTAGGCACCATTTTCGACCGGAATGCCAGCCACACGTAGGCCTGCTGGTGTTGCAGCGCGTGGCCGCATTCGTGGGCGGCGACGGCGGCGGCGGCCACGGAATTCGCGTGATACACCGGTTCGCTGAGATTGACGGTCTTCTGCATGGGATCGTAGTGATCGGTGAGTTGACCCGGCACGCTGACGACTCTCACGTCGTGGATGCCGTTTTGGCGCAGCATTTCCTCGGCGATTTGGGCACCGGTCAGCCGGATAGGGATCTGCGAATATTCGCGGAAACGCCGTTTCAGCATGCCGCTAATGAGCATGCTG
>CAMBPB010000013.1 GCA_945869465.1 Prosthecobacter debontii | reverse complement strand
ATATCCCCCGCCGCGATGAACTGCTTGCCGGCGCGCACCATCGCCTCGAATTCCTGCTGGCTGGTGTTGCTGCGGGCATCCACCGCCTCCACTTTCACCAAGCCGTTGAGCGCCGGCACATGCAGCGGGCGGTTGAGAATCTCCACGATGGCGGCCACTTTCCCGCGGGCCTCGGCAAAGGCGTCTTCCGGCGTCGGAAACTCGTCGATGAAGGCGTTGGCGACGACTTGAAGGCGGCGCAGGCGGTGATCGAACACCAACAGCGTGTCCGCCAGCACGAACATCGCATCCGGAATGCCCAGCGGATCGGGCGGCGGCGGGCCGAGCGTCGGCTCGAACTGGCGCACCGCGTCGTATGAAAGATATCCGACCATGCCGCCGGAAAACACGGGCAGCGCCCCGTGAGTGACTGGCTTGTAGGCGGCCATTTCACGCTCCAATGCGGCCAGCACATCGTCCTCAGCCGTGTAGGAGCGGGACTTCGAGCCCTCGCGGATGGTGATTTCCTTCTCCCGGGCCTCGAACACCAGGCGGGGATCACTGCCGACGATCGACCAGCGGCCGCCTTTTTCCGTGCTCTCCGCACTTTCGAGCAGAAACGAATGACGGCTGTCCCGCAGTTTCAGATAGGCTGAAAGCGGGGTCTCGAAGTCCGCCGCAAGCTGGGTGTAAACGGGGACGACGTTGCCCCGCTTCGCCAGCTCGACGAAGGCTTCCAATGATGGCTCGACCGGAATGGTAGTCACGACGCCGCGAAGCATGCCCGGGAAACGCCTCAGGGCAAGCCCGGAGCGGCAGCGGGCGACAAGCCGCGTTTGGGCTCGGCGAATTTTCGGCAATAAATTTGCTGGCGTCGGCATTCCCCCTGACCTACCTCAGTGAGCCCGGCGCTGCTACTGAGCGACGCCCGGCCCATTCCCAGTGAAAATCACGCTCAACGAGTCCATTCCCGCTAACCGTCGGCCACAGGTCGAGAAGCTGGTCAAATCTTTCGCCAGTTCCTCGGAAATCGTGTGGCTGCCCAGCCGTTTTCCGCGGTTTGTCATGTTCATCGAACCGGGGCCTCAGGATAAATCCGAGCCTGAAAACGGATCGATCTTCGAATCCCCGCAAGCGGGAATGACATCGCTCTCCTCGGTGACGGCGATTCTCGAGGACCGCATCAAAGCCTGCCTCGCCACAGCGGAGCCGCGGACCTGAGCCGTTCGCTGGAGCAGGGCTCGACCTTTCCGCGGCGAGAGGTTTCAGTATTCCAGTCATGGAGCAAGAACCCAACCCGCCAGTGAAGGATGTGATCCCGCTTCCGGACCTGCCACCGCCAGAAATCCAGCGACCTCCCCCACCCCGTCGCTTGCGCGCTCGCCGGATGGATCCTGCCCGGTTTTGCGGATCGGATCGCTTGGTTGGTGGGGATGGCCTACTTCGTCACCCGGGATTCATTGCCGTTCCTCGGCGGCCAGAGTGTCGGGAAAAAAGCCATGAAACTGACAGTCGTGACGCTGGATGACAAGTCACTATCAGGAAATTGGGAACCCGCGGTGATCCGCCCGCCGCGGAGTGAATTCAACCGGTACGGGCCGTGTCTTCGTTGAAAAAGACCTTGATGAACTTCATCTTCCGCGCCTCGTCGTAGCCATGTTCTAACACACGATCGGGATCGGCGATCACCGCCGGTTTCAAGCGGATCTCCACGCCGGTATCGAGTTTCATCAGCGAGCCGATCCGGTTCTTCGCCTTGGTGACGTCCTTCTTGGAAATCTCAAACGAGTGATCCAGGCGATGTCCGGTTTCCTCCTCAATCTTGGCGCGGTGCTCGGCGAATTTCGCCGCGGCTTCCGGAGTCTTGAGCACCTGCTCCTCGAATTCCTGGAGGCTGAATTGTTCCTTTTGCTCGAAATACGTGATCGCGTCGCGGGTGGCGTTGCAATCGTCCCATGGCGGGCTGTCGGCAGCGCGGGGCTCCGACTTTTTCTCCTTCTCCAAAAAGGATACCGCCATCCCGGCAAATTTGTTAGTCAGAAACGGGCTGTCGGTAATCGGCACCACGCCGAGGAAATCCCTGACCCAGAAGCGGGACTCCGAACCGGAACGATCGAAGGTCAGCACGTAGTAGCCCTTTTGCTCGAGGTGCTTGAGGATCAGGCAGCCCTTGTCGATTTTTTCCGGGTTGATCCCCTGCTCGGTGTGAAGCTGCAAGTCGCCATCGCGGGTAGAAATGCTGAGAAACGGCACCACGCTCTCGGATTTCAGGATGCACAGGCCCGACGTCATCGCGCCATTCACCTCGATGTCCTTGATCAATGTGATACAGAGGTCGCCGGACTTGATGTTAGGATGATTGGATTTTGCGTAAAGGCGCTTAGCGATGTCACAACCTTTTTCCAGCAAGCCGTCTTCCGAGGCGAAGATCGCCGCCGAATAAGCGTTCATCTCGTGCTGGTCGAGCGACGAATGATGGCTGAAACGATGGGCGCTGAGGTTCTTGAAGGGCTTGAGAAAAATGGCGGTCAGGGCCTCCTGATCCTTGTCCTCGATTTTAAAAACTTCCTTCGAGGTTTGCAGCGGCTCGTCCCGTTGGGGATGCCCGACTTTGGCCAGCACGAGACCCGTGGCGCAGGCGGAGGTGAAACGGATTTTGGCGGACATTGGAAGCGGGAACCTAGGCACCCGCAGCCATTTGAACATTCCGAAATCGAAAAATATCCGGTTCCTTCTCCAAACCCACCATTACTCCGCGTTTTCTCTCATCGCAGTGAAAGACCGGACCTCTTCGCCGGTTCCACTTGTGGCAGATGACGGCTTGGTTCGATGATGGCCTGGATCCGCGATCCCGAACTCTCCTGCGATGGCTCGCGAATCGTCTTTTCCTTCCGCCGCAGCCGGAACGAAGGAGCCTCGATCTGGGAGACCCGCACCGACGGCAGCGACTTGCGCCAGCTAAGCGCCGAGTCCGAGGTCAACGACATCGATCTGATCTATCTGCCAGACTGAGGCGTCGTCTTCACCTCCACCCGCGAGCCGAAGTATTGCCTGTGCAACCGCCACATCATGGGCATCCTGTTCCGGATGGAACCCGCGCAGCGGCGGCCTGGTCTTGGCGGGCGAGCGTGAGGACGTCTTCAATGCGGCCTACACCGAGCTTGGGGCACAGGGCTTGATGCGACCGCGTGCGTTGATGCTCAAAAATCGAACGTCGCCTGCGGCCCCTTGGTCACCGCGCACTCCTCCTCCACGCCCTCACGCAGCCCGGCGCAGGCAAAGCGGATGAATCGCCCCAAGGTCACCTCCATTGACGGCACACCTGATACTCCGTTTGTCATCCGATGAAGCAGGTCCTGATTCACCAGCATGTGAATCATTGCCCCGATCACAAAGTGAGTGCGCCACGCCAATTCCTCCGGCGACACCGCCGGCAGGGCCTTTCCCAACGACCGGATGAAACGATCGCTTGAATGGCGGGCTTGATCCTCGATAGAGGATGGCAGCAACGCGCCCTGCAGCGAGAAAATCCGCCCGAGCAAGGCGCACAGCAAGCGCTCGGACAGATCGGATTTGCGCACCGCCCCCACCAAGGGCCGCACGAAGGCATCGATGACTTCCTCGAGTGGCGGCACCTTTCCCGACCATTTCCGCTCCAGCGTCTCCAACCGCGCAAGCCGCTCCTCATTCAGCGGAGTCAAATGACGCGCCACCACTTGGGCAATCAGTCCGTCACGGGTGCCGAAATGGTAATTGATGGCCGCCACGTTGGCCTTGGCAAGCTGGGTGACGTCACGCACCGAAACCACTTCAAATCCACGCTCGGCAAACAGTTGTTCGGCAGCATCCAACAAACGCCGCTTCGCTTGGGATTGGGGTGACTTGAGATCGTGCATAGGACGGCACCATTCAAGCGGATCACCCGCCCCTGTCAAACGGATGATTCAATCGTCAGAAACCGCGCTTCGGTTTCACACAACGCGACGCGATCAAACCGGCATTGCATAAGGGCCGGGTTAGGGCCACATTGTGGTCACGCTGAAGGACATTTGTGCCCGGGTTCGGTGCTTGAGCGGACGCCATTGCCTCGGGCATGTCCCTCAACTTTACCCAAAGCCTTCGCCCCGCAGCAACCGGAGTCCACGCATGGGGCCTGGGCGATTGGTTCCTGAAGTGGCTCGCGTGGCTCATGGCTCATCGCCTGCATCACGGGACCGTAACGAGGAGACGGCCAAAAAGCCTGCCGCCCACCGCTTTGGCCACGGGGACGGTGATGAGGATCGTGTCGGTGGCGGCATCCGGGCTGTTTTCGGTGACATCGACGCTCACGCCGCTGGTAGTGGAGTCCACACCTAACACAGGAACCAGGTTGGCACCCGGGAAGGCCAGGTTGGCGGACCACTGGAAGGCGACGGTCGCGGCGGTTTCCGACAGATCCTTGCGGCGGAAGGTGAAAATCATGTCGCCGCCGGGGTTTCTGGAGACGGCCGGCAGCAAGGCCACCGAGTTAGATCCGGGATTGGCGGGATTCGGTTCACCGCCGAGGACAAACTCGACGCTGTTGGTTAGACCGTCGAGATCCGGGTCGGCATCGGGAAGACTGGAGGGACCTGCGAGGCCTTTGGAACCTATCCAGATGGTGTAGTCGCTGCCACCCGCTCCAGCGGCGGACCAATTCAAGACAACGTCCTTCTTGCCGTTGGCATCGGCCACCCGGGTGACGCTGAAGGAACCTTCCGAAGGGCTGTAACTTCCGCCGGTGATGGCGCCGAGCGTGAAGAGATCGTTCCCGCCATCGCCGCTGAGACCGCTGCCGAGATCGGCAATCGTCCAGGTGCGGGCGGAGTTCCAGAAGGTGTCCAGGAAGCTCACCGCCCCGCCGAAGCTGAGATCCAGTGTGGCTCCGGAGGTGATGGAGAACGTGCCGCCGGTGACATCCACTCCATCGAAGCTCGTGCCGCGACCGGTGGTGACGTCATCTGCCAGTTGCCACTGGAGATGCGAGGTGGAGGCAAAGGCCAGACTGTTGGAGAAAGTCTGGATTCCCGCACCGGCGCCACCGGGGGCTTCGATGCCCTGGATGGTGGTCGAGCCGGCGAGGGTGCCAACGCCGGCGAGGGTGCCGCCGGACTGGACGGTGACGGCACTGTTAGCCAGGCTGCCGCCCACACCGATGGACAGTGTGCCACCGGCCACGATGGTGGCCCCGGCGTAACCGTTAGCACCGGTGAGTGTCAGCGTTCCCAGCCCGTTTTTGGTCAGGCCTCTGGTGGAACCGCTGATGATTCCGGAAACCGTCAGGCTGTCGCCGGGATTGGTCAGAGCGACAGTTGCATTGCTTGCCAAGGTGATTGGCGTGCTGATCGTGTGGGTGCCGGCGGCCGTGATGGCGGGAGTGGTGCCGGCCAGCGTGATGCCGGTGGCGCCGCTGCCTTTGGCGATGGTGTAGCTGCCGGTATTGTTGAAAGTGATGGCGTTGAGGTTGGGGGTCACGCCGTTGAGATTGACCGTCACGCTGCCGGCGGTGTTGCCGAAGGTGGCGGTGTCCACGCCGGTGAAGCCGACATCCAGACCGGGCACCATGTGAACGGCGGCGTCCTGCGAGTCATTCCAGTTGGCATTGGAGTTCCAACTTGCGCCGGACGCTCCGTTCCACACCATCAGCCCGGAATACACCGTGCCGGATACGGAGACCGTTTGTCCAGTTAGATTCATCGCGCCGTAGCCGCTGGTGCCGCTGCCATTCGAGGCCAGATTGATCAACACGGTGCCGGTCTTCAGTCCGGCAACGGTGGTGTTGGCACTGCCGCCGAGACCGACGAGCAGGCTGGAACCGTTCGTCAAACCGGCGGCCAGATTGGTCACGCTGCCGCTGCTGCTGGCGGCGCCCGTTAGCGCTCCGCCGCTGGCATTGAGTCCCTCGCTAAAGCCATCGTTGGCCGCGGTGTTTTGAATGCTCAGCGCCGATGTGCCAAACGTCCCGCCGACCCGCACCATGCCCAGGTTCAGCGGGGTGCCAATGGTGTTGGCCGCCGCCATCCGATAAACCGTCAGGTCCACCGTGCCGGTGCTGGTGCCGGTGTAAACGACGCTTCCGTGCAACGTCGTGCCCGCCGGGTTGATCACGCTGGCGAAGGTTCCGGTACGGGTGCCGGTGAACGTCATCAGGCGGTAGGCTCCCACGCCGGCCGCGCCCTGGCCGCTGGCGCCGGCATTGTCGCTGAGGTTGAGGGTTCCGCCGGTTAGCGTTAGATCTCCGGTGACGGCGAGACGGTCGGAAACCCCGGCGGCGGGAGTCGCGCCCGGCGTGCCCAGTTCGGCCGCATAACTGCCGGCGATTGTCAGGCCGGTGCCGAAGCTCAGGGTGCCGACGGAATTGCCGGGAGCCACCGTGTTGTAGGCGGTGACGGTGACCAGCGGAGTGATCGTGCCGGTGCCGCTGAGCGTGCCGCCGATGCCGTTGAAGGTGATGTTCTTCGACAAGGCGGTGGCGGAGTTGTAATTGAGATCACCGCCGCCGATGAAGATTCCGCTGGTGGTGTTGATCGTGGCGGCGGAACTGATGGTGAGTTTGCCACCGCCCACGTTCGTCGCGCCGATGTGGGTGTTGACGCCATTGAGCACCACGGTGCCGGGACCGGCCACAGACAACACCGCCGCCCCTGTCGAATTATTCTGATAGGGGGCGTTGATGACCAGATGGTTCACCGTGCTTTTGTTGATGAGCATCAGTTCGCCTCCGGAAGTGGCAGGGTTAAGCACTCCGTTGCCCGCCACCGCGCCGATGGTGAGCGCCGCCTGGCCGCTGCCGAGCATGATGCCGGTGGTTTGCAGGACCTTCCCAAGCGTGTCCACAGTTGCGGCGGTGGTGGTATTTTGAAGGAGAGTGCTCATCGTCGTGGTCGCGGCACCGAGGGCGAGATTGGCGCCGACACCGGCGCTGTTGATGCGAACATTGGTGGTGGCTCCATGGGCGATGGTGCCCCCGAGCGCGGCGACGTTGGTGTAGGCGGTATAGGCAACGATGTTAGTGGTGCTCGTGGCACTCTTGGTTGCCCAATCGTTGCCGACCGTGGCGTAGCTGCCGAGAATGCCGTTGGCGTTGATTCCAGTGCTGGTGGTGATGCCGTTGGTCGCGGATTGGGTTCCGGCGGGCAGCGTGAAATTCACCCGGCTGCCGATGATGCGGGAGATTGAGCCCAGGTTGAGCACGGCGCCGCCTCCGCCGTTGGCGTTCACGATGATCGCCGAGGTGCTGGGACTACTCGCCGCGCCGAGCGTCGTGCCGGCAATGGTTTGCACCGTGGTGCCGCTGCTCTTGGCCAGGATGCTGAGGGAGCCGCCACTCAGGGTGGAAGGGGCGGAGGTGCTGAGGATGTTGACCGGGTTGTTGACGCTGAAATCCAGAGTGAGGGTGCCTTGGCTAACGGTGGTTCTCCCGGTGTTGGTGCTGGTGCCGGTAAGCGTCTGCGTTCCGGTGCCGATTTTGGTCAGGAGAAGCGAGCCGGTGATTTGCTTCAACACACCCGAAAATGTGCCGTCGGCATTGCCGTCACCGACGATCAATGTCGAGGCGCTCGCGGCGGAACTCACCGAGCCGGAGCCATTCAAACCGTTGATCGTTTCGGTGACCGCGGACAGGGTCAGCAATCCGGCGGACCCGATAAACACATTGCCCTTGCCGAGTCCGTTCGGGATGCCGTTTCCACCCAAGGGATTCAACGAGCCCGCATTGATGGTGGTGTCCCCGCTGTAGGTGTTGATGCCGTTGGTCGTCAGCACGCCCGCGCCATTGGTGGTTAGAAAAACCCTGCCGCTTCCGTTGTCGGCGATCACCGAATTGATGGTGCCGCTGCCGGATGCCGTCACCAGCAATTCGCCCGGGGAGTTGACGCTCGCGCCACCGGCGGTGAGGGTTCCAGCCAAGCCGCTGACACCGATGGTGTGGATGCCGCCGGCGAGCAGGATGCCGCCCGCGGATCCCAAGCGCAGGATGCCCTGGCTGGATCCATTTCCGAGGTCGATGGTGCGGGCGGTGCTGCCGTTGACGACCAGCGAATTGAGATCGATGGTGCCGGCGGCAGCCAGAGTCACGTTGTTGGTCGTGGTGTTGTCGATTTTGCGGTTGGCGCCGATTGAAGTTGCGAGGGTGGGCGCCGAGGCGGTTCCGGTGACCGGGGAGTAGGCCGTGTAGGCGGCGATTTGGCTGCCGTTGTAGATCGCCCAATCGCTTCCCCCGAAGGTGGCCCAGGAGTTGGCCGTGTTGGTTCCCAACAGCGTGCCCAGCGAGGCGCCGGTGATGGTCCCCGTGGTGCCGAAGTTAATGGCTTTGCCGACCGTGCGGGGGACAATGCCGTCAATCGTTAGAGTCACACCGTCCGCGGCGGTCCACGTGGGATTTCCGGCAATGGTCGTTAGATCCGATCCGACCGTCGTGTTCACGTTGGCGGTGATGCCGCCGAAGGAGAGACCGCTCAGCGCTCCGATGTTTAGAGTTCCGCCGCCGAATGTGACGGTGCTGTATTGCAGAGCGGCGGGGTTGGTTAATGTCAGCGTGCCGCTGTTCAGATAGGTTGCTCCGGTGTGGGTGTTGGCACCGGTGAGAACGACTGTGCCGGGGCCCACTTTCGTGAGGGACGAAGGGTTCGCGTTGTTCCGGATCACGGCGTTGATCGTCAGGTTGCTGGTGGTGTTTTTGTTTGTCAGCACCAACTCGCCGCCGGAGGTGGCGGCGATCAGAAATCCGTGGCCAGCGGCCGTGCCGACGGTCAGCGCGGCCTGGCCGCTGGCGAGCATGATGCCGCTGGTTTGCAGGACCTTTGCGAGGGTATCCACGGTGGCGGCGCTGCTGCTGTTGTGAAGGAGGGTGTTGATCGCGGTGGTCGCCGAGCCGAGAATCAGGGTCCCGCCTCCGCCCGGGTTGATGCGTACGTTGGTGGAGGAACTGCTAGTGACAGTGGCTCCGAGTGTGCTGATGTCGGTGTAGGTGGTCGTGGCCAAGGACAAGGGAATGATGTTAGTGCCACTCTTCGCCGCCCACTCGTTGCCGATGGTGGCGTAGCTGCCGAGGATGCCGCTAGAAACGCCGGCCGTGGTGGTGATGCCGTTGGTCGCGGATTGGGTTCCGGCGGGCAGGGTGAAGGCCACCGAGGTGCCGGGATTGCGGGTGATGGCGCCCAGAGTGAGCAGGGTGCCGCCGCCGCCATTGGCATTGACGACGACCGCCGATGCCGCGCTGCCTGCGCCGAGCGTCGTGCTGGCGACGGTTTGGGCGGTGGTTCCGGTGCTCTTGCCCATGACGCTGAGGGTGCCGCCGCCCAGCGTGAGGGGGGCGGTGCTGAGGAGGATACTGGTCGGATTGCTGGCGCTGAAATCCAACGCCAGCGTGCCGCCACTGACGGTCGTGCGGCCGCCGTAGGTGTTGGTAGCGGTCAGCGTCTGGGTGCCGGAGCCGATTTTGGTGAAAGCCAGCGCGCCGCCGGGATTGGATAGAACACCCGAGAAAGTCCCGTTGGCATCGCCGTCACCCACAGTCAATGTCGAGGATCCAGCCGCATTGTTCACCGTGCCGGCACCGTTCAAAGCGTTGATTGTTTCGGTTGACGTGCTCAAGGCCAGGGTCCCGGACGCGTCGATGACGACGTTGCCCTTGCCCGCACCGTTAGGGATGCCGTTTCCTCCCAGAGGAATCACCGGGCCGGTGTTGATGGTGGTGTCGCCGCTGTAGGTGTTGTTACCGTTGAGGGTGAGGCTTCCGGTGCCGAACTTGGCCAGGGAAACCATGCCGCTGCCGTTGTCGGCGATCACCGAGTTGATGGTGCCGCCACTGGTGTCAACGGTGAAGGTCAGTTCGCCGGGAGTGTCGAGGGTCGCGCCGCCGGCGGTGAGGGTTCCGGCCGCGCCGCTGACGCCGATGGTTTGGGCGCCGCCTCCCATAAGGATGCCGCCCGCCACGCCTAGGCGCACGACGCCCTGGGCGGCACCGTTTCTAACATCAACGGTGCGTGCCGTGCTGTCGCTGATCACTAGCGTGTTGAGGGTGATGGTGCCGGTGGCGGCAAGGGTCGCGTTGTTGGTGGTGGTGGTGTCGAGTTTGTAGTTGGCCGCGGGGGCGTTGGTGATGACCGGAGCGGAGCTGGTTCCCGTCATCGCGGTGTAGCCGGTGAAGGCGGCGATCTTGGTGCCGTCATAGATCGCCCAATCGGTTCCGCCGGAGGTGGCCCAGGCGTTGACCGTATTGATGCCCAGCAGGGTGCCAAGGCCGGCGCCGGTGATGGTGCCCGTGGTGACGAAGTTGATCGCGGAACCGGCGGCACGGGTGACCGCGCCGCTAACAGTCAGGGTCTTGGTGGCTGCCGCGGTCCAGGTCGGGTAACCGGCGATTGTGGTTAGAACGGAGTTGACGGTGGTGTTCACATTGGCGGTGATGCCGCCCAGAGGAACGCTGCCGAGCGCCCCAATGTTCAAGACTCCGCCATTGAAAGTGACGGTGCTGTTTTGCAGCGCGTTGGTGTGGGTGACAAACAGCGTGCCGGCATTCAGAATGGTTCCCCCGGTACCGGTATTGGCGCCGCCGAGGGTCAGGGTGCCGGCATTGAGGGTGGTGGTGCCGCTGAAGGTATTGACGCCATTGAGGGTGGCCGTGCCGGAAACCGTTAGGGACGCGGTGCGCCCGATGGTCCCGGACGGGTTCTGTGTCAGGGTGGCCCCGCTGCTGACGGTGATCGCCGTGGAGCCCAGCGTTCCGTCGAGAATCAGGGTGCCCTCCCCGAGGGTCGTTGCGCCGGTGTAGGAACTGGTGCCGCCGAGGGTCAGCGTGCCGGCGCCCAATTTGGCCAGCGGGCCGGCTAAGGTGCCATCGATGACACCCGCAGACAGCGTCAGGGATTTCCCGGGGCTAACCGTCACGTTGCCGGTGCGGAGCGATACCGGGACGGTCCCCAGAATGGAGCTGTTGTCGGTGGCGGTGATGGTGTCAAAACTCACGCCGGTTGCCGTCTGGAGCGTCAGGTCGGCAAGCGTGAGGTTCAAACTGCCGAGGGTCGCCTTGCCGGCGAAGGCCATGTTCAGGACGCTGGTGGCCGTCACGTCCACGTTGGTGGTGGGCAGGCTGGCGGCCGCCGCGGAGCCAATGATGCGGTCGATTTTGGTAGTGCCGCCGCGCAGGATGAGATTGTCGATATTGTTGACGAGATTGGTGCCCGCCACCTTGAAGGACGGCGCGACGCCGGCGGTGATGGTGAGGGAGCCATCGGTTAGCGTCTGGGTGAGTCTGGTGGTCACGGTCAATTCCTGGCCCGCGGGAGCGCTGAACACCGGCGTGACGCCCTTGACCGGAAGCTGGACGATGGCGGCGGAAGCACCGGAGCCAAGGACGTTGACCGTGCCGCTGGAGAGAGTGAACGTGGTGTTCGTTCCCAAGACTCCCGAAAGATTGACCAAGCCGCCGCTAACCGTCACATTGCGTACGATGCTGGCGGAGGCTCCGACACCCAAAGTACTGGCGGTGGGAACGGAGATCAAACCACCGCTGCCCATCGATCCGTTCACCTGGAGGGTTCCCGCGGAGATGAGCGTGGTTCCGGAATAGGTGTTGGCCGCGCCGGAGAGGATCAGGGTTCCGGGGCCCAGCTTGGTGATGCTGCGCGAGCCCGTGATGTTTTGAGTGTTGATGAAGGTTCCTCCGGCGGCGTTGGTGGTGTCCAGTCCTAACACGGAATTGGAGCCGAAGGTCGAGTTGGCCAGGATATTGGCCAGATCGGACGGAGCGAACTCACCGCTGCCGCCGAGATTGATCGTCAGGTTGGCCCCGGCGGCCACCGAGATTTTTCCGGCGGTGGTTTGACCTGGCAGTGAAGCAACCTTGGTGACCCACACGCTGCCCGCATCGATATTGGTCGGGCCGGTGTAGGTGTTGGTGCCGGTGAGCAGCAGCGTGCCGGTCCCGGCCTTGGTGAGCGAGCGGGCGCTGAAATCGCCGTTTTGAATGTCGGCGCTGATGGTTAGATCGAAGGGTGCAATGGAGGAATTGCCCACCGTGAAGGTGTTGGAACCCAGCAGGCTGAGCGCGCCGCCAGCCGTTCCAGAGATGGTCGCGCCGTTGGTGTTGTTGGTGGAGAGGTATTCCAGATTGCCCTCGAGAAACAACTCGCCGCTGCCAATGCTGATGGCGGCGGTGCTGCCGGAGGCGCCGGCGCCCATGGTCAGATCCGAGATGTTGAGGGTGCTGCCATTGAGTTGAAGAGTGCCGCCATAGATGACAAGCGAACCGGACGATCCGAGCGTGCCCGCGCCGGACACCTCTAGGATCCCGGCGTTGGCTTGATTCGATGCGCCCAGAACCGTGCCGCCGGTGTATGAATTCTCGCCGGATAGGGTGAGCGTGTTTCCGCCGAGTTTCACCAGCTTGACTGGCTGGGTGATGCTGGCGGCGGCTTCGGCATTGCCATTGGTCGTGTCGATCGAGAGGCTGGTGTCGTAATCGAAGATGGTGTTAGTCAGCAGGTTATCCAAGGAACTCGAATCGAACTCACCGACACCGCCGGCATTGATCGTCAGGGTGGTGCCCAAGCCCATCTGGATCATGCCATAACTATCCTGACCCGGCAGCGATTCCACTTTGGCGATTTTCAGGGTGCCCGATTGGATGATCGTTGCGCCGCTGTAGGTATTGGCTCCGCTCAGGGTCAACATTCCCAGGCCGGTTTTGTTGAGTGCGCCGCCGCTGCTGGTTAGGTTTGACGCGAGGATGACGGGCTGTCCGTTGGTATCGAGGTTGTAGGCCTGGCCCGCGCTGGTGCTGAAGCGGGAGGAGTAGTCGTTTTTGTTGCTGGCGCTGAACTGCAGGGTGCCACCCAGCAGATGGATCGTGCCAGAGCTGCCCAGCGCGCCGGTGCTGCCCAAGGCCAGCAGGCCTTGCGATAGATTGACTCCGCCGCTGAAGGTATTGGCTCCGGTGAGCGTGACCGGGTCATAATTGCTTTTTGACAGGACGGTGCCCACTCCCGCCAGGTTGGCGCTGACCGACCCGCTTTCCAGCTGGAACGATGTGCCGGTGAGCGTGCCGGTATTGATTTGCGCGCCGTTCAACAGGCTGACCGCGCCGCTGATCTGGGTGGTTCCTCCCAGATTGAGAATTGTGGAAGAACCGTCCACCGTGAGCGCTCCGGTGGTTGCTCCAAGTTTGCCGGAGCCGGAAAGGGCGAGCGTCCCGGCGGAGACGATGGTGCCGCCGGTGTAGGAGTTCGTCGCGCCGGAAAGGGCCAGGGTGCCGGTGCCGAGCTTGGTGAGGCCGATGGGTTTCGTAATGCTGGAAGTAAGGGCGAACGAGCCCGTGGTGTCGAAACCCACAATCGAGTTGGCGGCAAAGTTCGCATTGGTCACGAGATTGGTGATATCGTTGACGGCAAATTCCCCGAGACCGCCGACATTGACCCCCAAGGTGGCGCCAGCCGCCACCGAGATCAGGCCCGGCGTGGTGAGCCCCGGCAATGACAGAGCGGTTTTGACTTGCAAGGTGCCCCTGTTCACCATGGTGGCGCCGGTGTAGGAATTGGCACCAGTGAGGGTGACCGTGTCGGTGGTGGACTTGGTCAGGATGGCGCCGATGCCCGCGAGTTTGGCGCTGATGGTGCCGCTCTTCACGGTGAAGGCGGTGCCGGTGAGGGTGCCGGAGGTGCCGGTGATTTGCCCGCCGCTCAGGAGTTTGACTTCGGCAACCCCCTGGTTGGTCGCGACGATATTGAGAATGCCCCCGTCCACCGTGAGTGCGCCGGTGCTGGCGCCGAGAGTGCCGGTCCCCGAGATGGCCAGCGTCCCGGAACTGACCGTGGTCCCGCCGCCGTAGGTGTTGGGAGCGGACAAGGTGACCGTGCCTTCGCCCCCCTTCGTCAACATGGCGGTAGCACCCGCGAGTTTGGCACTGATGATGGCGGGGGTGGTGGCGCCGGTTTCCAGATAAAAGGAGGAGCCGGTGAGAGTGGCGGTGCCGGTGATCGACCCGCCGTTCAACACGCTCACCACGCCGACCGTCTGGTTGATCGTGCCGAGACTGAGGACGGCCGTGCCGAGGGCGGCCCCGTCCACGGTGAGGAATCCGCTGCTCGCCCCGAGCGCGCCACTCACGGAAGGAACCAGGATCCCGCCAAGGACCGAGGTGCCGCCGGTGTAGCTGTTGGCCGCGCCGGAGAGAGTCAGCGTGTTGGTGCCGAGCTTGGCGAGCCCGACGGAGCTGGTGAAGTTGGAGGTGTAATTGAACGAGGCGGTCGTGGTATCCAGCCCGAGGATCGAGTTGGTGGCGAAGGTGCCATTGGTCAAAATGTTGGAGATGTCGGTCGGGGTGAATTCCCCGGCACCGCCGACGTTGAGGCCCAGGATGGCGCCGCCAGCCACCGAGATTTTCCCGGGCATGGTCTGACCTGGAAGCGAAAGCACCGTCTTGGCCCGCAGAATGCCGTCGTTGACGTTGGTCCCGCCGGCGTAGGTGTTAATCCCGGTGAGGACCACTGTATCCACCCCCTCTTTGTTCAAGGCGCCGGGGCCTCCGAGCCTGCCGCTGACCATGCCAGAGTACAGATTGAAGGATGAGCCGCTGAGGACGCCGGTCCCTGAGATCAACCCGTTGTTCGTCAAGCTGACATCCCCAACTGTCTGGTTTACGGTGCCCAGATTGAGGGTTCCCCGATCCACAGTCACCGGTGCGGTGCTTGCCCCCAGCGTGCCCGAGCCGGAAACGGTCAGGGTTCCGTCATAGATGACGGTTCCGCCGCCGTAGGTGTTGGCTGCGGTCAGGATCACCGTCAAGTCAGTGCCGTTTTTCGTTAGAACCCCACTGGCGCCTCCAAGTTTAACGCTGATGGTGCCGCCCTCGACATCGAAGGATGAGGCGCTGAGGGTTCCCGTGCCGGTGAGGGACCCGCCGTTCAACAAAGTAACTGCGCCAACCGTTTGATTGGTCGAGCCCAGACTCAGGGTGCCGCCATTGTTCACCGTGACCGACCCGGTGGACGACCCGAACCTGCCCGAGCCGGTAACGGCCAAGGTGCCGGCAGCGACGATGGTGCCGCCGTCAAAAGTGTTGGCGCCGGTGAGGGTTAATGTGCCACTACCGAGTTTCGAGAGCGAACCGCTGGGGCTGGTCATCGCCGTGGCGAGCGTGACAGTCAGGCCGTTGGTGTCGAAATTGTATGACTGGCCGGCGGACGAGGAGAAGCGGGCGGAAAGGTCCGTGGTGATGGCGAATTTGAGTGTGCCGCCGCCGAAGCTGATCGGGCCGGTGGTTCCGAGGGCCGTGGCGCTGCCGACGGAGAGCACGCCTTCGAGGAGGTTGAAGCCGCCAGTGAACGAGTTCAATCCCGTGAGGCTCAAGGTTCCCGCTCCGGTTTTGCTGAGCGCGCCGCCGCCATCGATCAAGCCGCTGAGAGTCAGCACGGTGTCGAAAAGATCCACCTGAACCCCCCCTTCCCCGCCGGTGACCATGGTGAATTTCTTGGTGCTGGTGGAGGAGGAGCCGGTGTATTGCAGCGTGCCGGTGTAGCCACCGGTTTTGCCGAGGACCACGGCATTGGCGCTGTTGCCGAGCACGCCGCTGGCGCTCGCGCCATTGATCGTGCCGATTTGCAGAATCCCCTCCTCCACCGTCAACTGGCCGCTGAAAGTGTTGCTGCCGATGAGGGCCAATATGCCTGAACCCCTTTTGGCAATCGCCACCGAGCCTGCAATGGTCGAGGAGATCTGGGCGTCGGCGTTGGTGACGATAGCTCCCGCCGCGCCGAAGGTGAGGGAACTGCCGGTGAGGAGATAGCCGAAGTTGTCGTTGAAAGTCAGGCCGCCCACGGTGATGGCGGTTCCGAGCGTGACCGTTCCCGAGAAACCGCCGAAGTTGGCGATGTTCGCCGCGCCATTTGCCCACAGAATGTTGGTGTTTTCACCCGTCGCGAAGGATCCGGCATCCCAGAAAGCGCTGGAGGTGTTCCAGGTGGCCGTCCCGCCCGAGGCGTCGTTGAGCGGGTCCCATGAAAAATCGAGGGCGGAGGCGGATTGAGTGTAAACGAAAACGGCAAGGCAGCCTGCACCCAGCAGGCGAAGGGGTGAAAGGGGTTTCATGGTGAACTCGGAAAGAGCGTGGGTGGCGGGTTTTTGGATGCGGCGGCAATCTACGAGGCGGAGAAACCCTGTAAGATCATCGAAATGATGCCGCATTCCCACACATTCACCAATTGTTTGAAAAGAAAATTTTCGCGGCAACGCCCCGGTGATCGGGCACCGAACGTCTCGAAATTCCGAAGATAGCTTGCATCAGGAAGGCCGGAAATAAGGAAGGCCGGAAGGCTGAACGAAATCCGCCTCTTTTCCTGCCTTCCCGCCTTGCTTATTGGAAACCGCCCATTCTGAGCAGGATTTCGTTCTAAGAATTCAGGGGCTTGAACCTGCTCTCGGCGAAGGGCTCGACGATATCGAGCCCTGGGTGCTGTTCTTTGGCGATCCTTTCGCGGGCGAGTCTGGAGACTCGCGATCCGGCGACCCTGTGGGTCAGGACTTGCCTTTGAGTTTCAGATCAAACGACTTGAACGCCACGCCCCGCTGGAAGCCGTGGGAGACCTCGATCGTTTGTTTGCCTTTGTTCAGCTTCAAATCCGGGCCTTTCACGGTCTGCCACAAGCCGGTGGTGTAAGGCACCGCAATCACCGACTTCTCGGTGGGAGCCGCCGCATCGATCACCCGCGCGTTGACCACCTGATCGGTGTTGGCCGCCGCGAGCTTGAGTTCCATGACATAGACTCCCGCCTCGGGAACCTCGATCTCATAGGTGAGCTCGGCATTCTGCATGTGCGCCTGGAAATGCACCTGCTTGCCGCCGGTGAAACAATCATGCACCCAGACCCCGGAAACCTGCGCGTTTCCATAGCTGGTCTGGCCGGCCATCTTGGCAAACGACGCCGCCTCGACGTGAATCACGCCGGGGGTCACCTGGACCGGAGGTTCCGGCTTGGTCGCGGGTTTCGCCGCTGCCGCTGCCGGCACTGCTGCCGTTGCCGGCTTGTGGCCTGGATCGGATTCGGCTTCTTCGGCCTTCTCAGATTTCGTCAAATCCGTTTTGCTGGTCGCCCCGGCTTGGGAAATGACCCGCGCCACCGCCAGCACCGCGTCGGTTTTTTCCTTTGCTCCTTGGGCGGCCGCGAGCCAGCGCAGCCGTTCCACTTGGGAAAATACGTTGGCGCGCGCTCTGGATTCCGTGCCCGCAACGAAATCCGGGCCTGACATTCCTTCGAGTTTCGAAACGCTCCATCCCCGGCCATACGCAACCTGCCAGGTCCCATCCACCGAGCGATAGCCCACACAGGCATGGGCCGGTTGGCCGACACCGATCGCCGGGATGCCGAAAGCCTGGCAGATGAACACCGACCACGACGAGCGCGGGCCGCACTTGCCGCCACCGGCCAGAACGGCTTTGTAATCCACGTGGGGGATCGGCGAATTCCTGCGCCATACCTGACTGGTCGTGTCCACCACCTTTTCATTGATCCGAAGGTCGGGACGCCAGGCGTTCACCATTTCCCGGCCCCATGTGAGGTCGGCCTCGGATCCACCCGACGACACCACGAACTGAAGATCCCACACGGTGAGTTGATCGAAACTGGGAAACAGCTCCTTGTTCGCATGGGCGGTCTTGAAATACTTGTAACGCACGACGGGATCGCTGAAAGGTTTGGTCTGGCCGGAACCCGGCGCGCCGGTGCCCGGCGGGCGCAGACCCGTGGCGATTGCCAGCCGCAAGTAGATGCCCTCCTTGGAGTCCGGATCGGCCAGCTGGATCTTTTTCCAAATCTCCAGAGCCCGCGCAGAAATCGACCAACTATTGTCCTCCCTGGCGGCGAGATGGGTCGGCGTGGTGCCCTCAAGAACCAACTCCATCGCTTGCCGGTTTTTCAGCAGCCAGGTGAGAAACGGCTTGTTTGCGGCGTCGGCCTTGGCGAAGGCGCCCAACGGGTCGGGTCCCACTTTGGCGATGAACTGCCGCTGGGCCAGCGAGATTGCGACCCCCGGTTCCTGCAGCAATGCCGTGAGCGATGCCGCAGTCTTTTCCGCCGGGCTTTTCTGACTCAGCCAGCCGGTGAGATTGTTGAAATAACCGCCGAACGCACCGCTGTCGATGGCCGCGTCCAGATCCTTGGCGTTGGGATCCCAGGCATGGGACCGGGTGGGAAGCGAGCACACGATGGCGCATGCGACGAACGATTTGACGAGAGTTCTGCGAGTGGGGTTCATAAAGATAGATTTTGGATAGATTGGCAACCATCAGGGCTCACTTGCCTTTGGGTTTCAGCTCGAACGATTTGAACGCGACGCCTCGCTGATAGGGCGCGAAGATCCAGATCGTCTGGGCTCCCTTGACCAACCTGATGTCCGCCGGTTTGGTCGTCGTCCACAGGCCGGCCGTCCACGGGACGGGGACCCACGCGTGCCCGTCCTGGACCGTGCCCACGCTGATCTCCCAGAACGTCGGGCCGCCGACGCTGCCGCTGCAATCGAGAGTGGTGAGGCGGACGTTCTGGGTGGTGACGGCGGGGAAGTCCTTGACGTAGCTGCTGCCGATGGTGGTGCCTTCCAGAATGGTTTTCCATTCGGTGCCGGCCTTGTATTCGAGGATGAATTTCGAAACTTTTTCGTAGGCGCGCTCATCGATCATGATGGTGCTGATGCGGGAAGGTTTGCCCAGATCGAGTTCGATCGACGCGTTGTCCACGCCGCCGTTGACGGCCCAGCGGGTGCTTGGATTGTGATCCACGGCGAGTTGAGGACCGAGGCCCTTGGTGTCGCCCCGCCAGACATTGGAGGCGGTGGCCTGCTTGACGGGGAGCATCGCGCCGAAGGACCGAATATAAAGACTCTGCCCGCTGTTCACGGCGGCGACTTTCAGGGTCATCTCATAGACGCCGGTTTCCGGGACGTTGATCTTGTAGCCGACCCAGCTCGAGGCCATGCCCTGTTGGAAATGCAGTTGCTTGCCGCCGTTGTAAGAATCCAGCACGGTCACCCGCGGTTCCCCGCCCCAGACGGTGATCCCGCCGGTTTCGAAAAATTCCGTTCCCTCGATATGCATGACGCCGGGGGCCACTTTGACCGGAGGTGCCGGAGCGGTCGGTTTCGCCGTCACCGGTTTCACGGTCGCAAGCGCGCCGGAATCCGCATCCATTTCGTCCGCCTTTTCCGAAGCGGTCAAATCCCGGTTGGAACCCGGCAGCGACTTGGCGAGCGCCTGTCCGACTGCCAGCACCGCCATTGAACGCGGCTCCTTGGCGGGCAATGTCGAAGCCAGCCAGCGCAGGTGCTCCACCATCGAAAACACTTCCTTGCGTTCGCGGGATTCCACGGAGGCCACGAATTCGCGACCGCCCATGCCTTCGAGCCGGGAGGCATCCCAGCCGCGACCGTATGCGACCTGCCAGCCAGTCAGTGATTTATACGCCACACAAGCGTGGGCCGGCTGCCCGACCCCGATGGCGGGGATGCCGAACGCCTGGCAAATGAACACCGACCACGATGACCGCGGCCCGCATTTCCCGCCGCCGTCCAACACGGTTTTATAATCCACATGGGAAACCGGCGAGTTCCGCCGCCACACGCACGAAGTGGTATCGACGACCTTCTCACCATTCAGGTAATCGGGTCTCCAGTTTTTTATCATTTCCCGGCCCCATGTCAGGTCGGCCTCGGATGCGCCCGAGCACACGACAAACTGGAGTTCCCAAACCGAGAGATTGTTGAAGCTGGGAAACAGCTCGTTGTTGGCATGGGCCTTCTTGAAATACGTGTAGCGCTGAAACGGCGGACTGTGGACCTTCTGCTGGCCGGAACCCGGGGAACCGGTGCCGGGGGGGCGCAGCGCGGTGGCGATCGCGATGCGCAGCGGCATGCCGTCCTTGGATTCCGTATCCGCCGCGAAAATCTTCTTCCAGCGGTCCAAGACGTCAGTCGAGAGTTGGTAGCTGTTATCCTCGCGAACCGGGATCGAGAGCGGGGTGGCGGCCAGCAGGTAAAGATCCAGGGCTTTCGGGTTTTTCAGCAGCCAGCTCAGGAACGGCTTGCTCTCGGCATCCATTTTGGCAAACGCCGCCAGCTTGTCGGGACCGACTTTTCCGATGAACTGTCGCTGCGCCAAGGCAATGGAAACGACTGGATCCTTCAACAGGGTTTCCATGGCCACCTGCGTGATCTTGCTCGGATCGGTCGGCGCTTTTTGGCTCAGCCAACCGGTGAGCTTGCCGAAATAACCGGAAAATTCGCCGCTGCCGACCGCCGCATCCAGGTCCTTGGCGTTGGGTTCCCAGGCATGGAGTGGAGAGGCAAGCGCGCACACCACGGTGCATGCGACGAGCGACTGGAGGATGTGGTGACCGATGGGTTTCATGGGTTCGGTGAAGGTAATGGTGGAGTTTTGGTCTTTCTGAAGAATGCAAAGACGACCTCATGGCATCATTTCTTTCAAACCGCGGCATGCCGGGATGTCAATCTGGGCTCCGGTCGCTCGAAGCCCGAGCGGACCGCTCAGTTCGGACCCGGGGCAAGGCGTTTTTTTGCAACAAGGGCTTGCCAGACCGAGTGTGGATCGATAATTCCGCCCAACACCAAAAAAACACATGACCAAAGCCGACAGCATCGCACCCAATTCCAGCCGACTCCTCTGGGCCGGATTCATGGCCATCCTCGCAGCCGGTGTCGGCTTCGCCATCCGGGGTGGCATTTTCGACAACTGGGCCAAAGAGTTCGGTTTTACCGGCGCCCAACTTGGCGCGATCGGCGGGGCCGGCTTCAGCGGCTTCTGCTTCGGAATCATCATCGGCGGCGTGATCGTCGATAAAATCGGCTACGGCAAATTGGTCGCCGTGGCCCTCGTCTGCCACATCCTCTCGGCCTTCGTGACCTTCGGTGCCAGCACGCCTGCCAATGCCTATGACTTCCTGTTCTGGGGCATGTTCATCTTCGCCTTCGCCAACGGAACACTCGAAGCCGTCGCCAATCCGCTGATCGCCACCTTGTTCCCGGAGAAGCGGACCCACTATCTCAACATCCTCCACGCCAGCTGGCCTGCGGGAATGATCATCGGGGTGGTCGCCGGCTGGCTCCTCGATGACAAACTGGAGCTCAACTGGAAGCTCCAGCTCGGCCTCTACCTCATCCCGACCATCATCTACGGCGTCATGTTCATGGGCCAGAAATTCCCGAAATCCGAGGCCGCCCAGAAAGGTGCCAGCTTCTCCCAAATGTTCAAAGCCGTAGGTCTGCTTGGCGCGGCGGTTGCCTGCTTCCTGCTCTCTAAGTTTTTCGCCGACATCTTCAAGGCTACCGGCCACGGCGACCTGATCGGCTGGATCATCGGCGGCGGCCTCCTGCTCGGGGTCGGCTTCATCACTCAGTTCTCGATCGGTTCGATCTTCCTGTTTGTGTTGTTCGTGACCCACGCGCTGGTCGGCGCAGTGGAACTTGGAACCGATGGCTGGATTCAAAACATCACCGGCAACCTGTTCACCTCCGAGCAAGGCAAGGTGCTCTTCCTGTGGACCTCGGCGATCATGTTTGGCCTTCGCTTCTGCGCGCACTTTATCGAGAAGACCCTCAAACTTTCGCCCATTGGACTGCTATTTGTGTGCGCGGTGCTGGGTTGGGTCGGCCTGAACCTCGCGAGCGGGATGCAAACGTTCTCGATGGCCCTCGTCGCCTTGGGCATTTATGCGGTCGGCAAGACGTTCTTCTGGCCCACGATGCTCGCCGTGGTCGGTGACCGCTTCCCGCAAACCGGTGCCGTCGCAATGTCGATCATGGGCGGCATCGGCATGCTTTCCGCCGGACTGATCGGCGGCCCCGGACTTGGCTACTGCAAGGACCGCTTCGCGGGCGAAGCCCTCAAGACTCAAGACGCAGCCCTCTTTGAAGAATACAAAGCGGCCGCACCTTCAAAGTTCCTGAACATTGAAAGCACTGCCGCCCTCGGATTGGACGGCAAAAAACTGGCTGCCGCCAAAGAGGCCAAAGAAAAGACCGCGCAACAGCAAACGGTAGTCACGGCCGATCAAACCGGCGATCGGAACACCCTCAAGGCTGACGCTTACATCCCCGCCGCAATGGCGGTGATCTACCTGCTGATGTTCCTCTACTTCAAGACCATCGGCGGCTACAAGCCGGTGCATATCGCCGAGGACTTCACCGGCGGCACGAGCGGCCCGATGCAGGCCTGAGCGGCAACGTCATTCCATCACGCCTCGGGGGCCAGGGTTCACGCCTTGGCCCCCGTTGCCTTTTTGACACGAGTCCCCGAATGCCATCGATGGAAGAGATTCGCCATCACTCATTGACATCCCATGGACCTCGGCGGAGCGGAGTCCGCCGCTCCTTGAAGGCTCCGTCCGGTGTTCCGGCATTTGGATTTTCGCGCCGGTCTCAACCCGGGACGCCAGAGTCAGTTAGGCACCAGGCTTGAGTGCCGTCATTTTGCGGCTGCCTTTTGTTCCTCCTTGGCAGGCACGAACTTGAGGCCGCCGCCGTTGATGCAATAACGCTTGTCGGTGGGGGTCTTGAAGCCCTCGCCCTCGAAGACGTGGCCGAGGTGGCCGCCGCATTTCGCGCAGGTGACTTCGATTCTGAGCGCGCCGAAGCTGAAGTCCTTTTTGATCGCTACGTGATCCGCCTTGGCGGGATCGTAAAATGAAGGCCAGCCGCAGCCGGAATCGAATTTTTCGTTTGAGGAAAACAACAGGGCTCCGCAACCGGCGCAATGGTAGGTTCCCTTGCCCTGGTGTTTAAACTCCTTGTAAACCTCGCCATTCGCCCGCTCGGTGCCCGCCTCGCGGAGGATGCGGTATTGCTCCGGAGTCAGCAGTTTTTTCCATTCGGCATCGGTCTTAACGACCTTGCCAGCAGGGTCCGCGGGGATTTCAGGGATGGTTTCCATGGCAGTTTTCTTCTCGTCCTCCGCAGAGCAGGCCGCAAGGGAGAACATGCATGAAACAACGGAAACAAGGCAACGTGGGGTCATCATGGGTCAGAGCCAGAGGCCGGGAATTCTATTCCATTCATTTCCAAGTCGATTTCAGGCGAGCTGCTCGCGCAGCACCGCCTTGGTGTAGTCACGATTGAGACGGGCGATGTGATCGACACTGATTTCCTTCGGGCAGGCGGCTTCGCACTCGTATTGGTTGGTGCAGTTACCGAATCCCTCGGCATCCATTTGACGAACCATCGCCAGCACGCGCTTGTCGCGTTCCGGCTGGCCCTGCGGCAGATGGCCAAGGTGGGAAACCTTCGCCGCCACGAACAACATCGCTGAAGCGTTCTTGCAGGAGGCCACACAGGCACCGCAGCCGATGCAGGCGGCGGCATCGAAGGAAGTGTCGGAGTCGTCCTTTGAAATCGGAATCGAGTTCGCATCGATCGCCGAGCCGGTGCGGACGTCCACGTAGCCGCCAGTGGCGATGATCCGGTCGAACGCCGCGCGGTCCACGATCAAATCGCGGATCACCGGAAAGGGATTCGCGCGGAACGGCTCGACCCAGATGGTGTCGCCGTCGGAGAATTTCCGCATGTGAAGCTGGCAGGTGGTCACGCCGCGGTCCTTGCCATGGGGAATCCCGTTGATGGTCAGCGAGCAACTCCCGCAAATGCCCTCGCGGCAGTCGTGGTCAAAGTGAATCGGCTCAATGCCGGTGACCACCAGCCGCTCGTTGACGATATCGAGCATCTCTAGGAACGACGCCTCCGCGGGGATATTTTTCGCGTCGTAGGTTTCGATTCTACCCTGGGCTTTCGGGCCTGACTGGCGCCAAACTTTGAGTGTCAGATTCATGGGGATTCGATGCTGGAATTCAAACGGAAAAACGGCGCGTTTCGCCGCAGTCCCTGTCGCGGTCAGAGTAATAGGCATCGCGCCCCGGGCTAGGAGAAAAATCAGGATTCGCCAGCCATTTTTCCATGGACCGCGACGTCTCCTGACTCGCTGGCGAAAAGGAAGCCAAAGACAGCGGACTTTGAGGCCTATGCTTTGGCGGTGCTTTCACGGCGAGTCTGGAGACATCGCGGTCCTCGCTTACCGCACCGCCTCTTTCCATGGACCGCGACGTCTCCTGACTCGCTGGCGAAAGGAAAGCCAAAGACAGCGGACTTTGAGGCCTATGCTTTGGCGGTACTTTCACGGCGAGTCTGGAGACATCGCGGTCCTATTCTTTGGCGGTGCTTTCACGGCGAGTCTGGAGACATCGCGGTCCTATGCTTTGGCGGTGCTTTCACGGCGAGTCTGGATACATCGCAGTCCTTGCTTACTGCACCGCCTTTTCCTGCGCCAACTTGGGGTCCTTCCAGGTGGACTGGATGTATACGTCGCGGAGTTCCTTGGGGCCGATGAGGCAGGGGCTGTTGGCCATCAGGTCGGCGCCCTTGTTGTTTTTCGGGAAGGCGATCACCTCGCGGATACTGTCTTCGCCGGCGACCAACATGGCGATGCGGTCAAGGCCGAGGGCGAGACCGCCGTGCGGCGGTGCGCCGAAACGGAAGGCGTCGAGGATATGGCCGAACTTGATTTGTTGTTCCTCCGGGCCAACGCCTAACACGCCAAACATCTTCGCCTGGAGGCCCTTCTCGTGAATCCGGATCGAGCCTCCGCCAAGTTCGTAACCGTTGAGCACCACGTCGTAGGCCACGGCGCGCACGTTACCAAAATCGCCGGCATCGAGTTTTTCCATGTCCTCCGGATGCGGGCGGGTGAACGGGTGGTGAACCGCGCCCCAGTGGCCGGTTTCCCCGTCGAGCGCGAGCAACGGGAAATCGACGACCCACAGGAAGTTGAATGCGGTGGAGTTCTTGTTGAGTTCCATCATGACCGCACACTCGGTGCGGACGCGGCCAAGGATGGTGGAAACACTGTCGCGCGATCCGGCGCCGAAAAAGACGATGTCTCCCTCGGCGATGTCGAGTTTGCTAACAAGCAGGTCTTTTTCTTCGGCGGTGAAGAATTTCCAGAGCGGGCTCTTGTATTCTCCGCCCTCGCATTTGATGAAGGCGAGCGTCTTTACGGGCAGGCCGGCCTGGATGGCGATCTCATTGAGGCGGTTCATCTGGCCGGTGGTGATGCCGGCAAAGCCCTTGGCATTGATCGCGCGCACCACGCCGCCGCCATCGAGGGTGGAGCGGAAGATCTTGAATTCGGTGCTGGCGAAGACATCTGTCAGATCGGTGATCTTCAGGTCATAACGCGTGTCCGGCTTGTCGGAACCATAGATGTCCAGCGCGTCCGCATAAGTCATGCGCGGGAAGATTTTCGGGATTTCCACGCCGAGACCGGCCTGAAACATCGATCCTAACAAACCTTCGACGAGTCCGATGATGTCCTCCTGGCCGATGAAGCTGGCTTCAATATCGATCTGGGTGAACTCCGGCTGGCGGTCGGCGCGCAGGTCCTCATCGCGGAAACAGCGGGCAATCTGATAGTATTTCTCCAATCCTGCCACCATCATGAGCTGCTTGTATTGCTGCGGTGCCTGGGGCAACGCATAGAAGCGGCCGGGATTGAGGCGGGACGGCACGAGGAAGTCGCGCGCGCCCTCGGGCGTGGGGTTGGATAGAATCGGCGTTTCGATTTCAAAAAAGCCGGACTCGTCGAGATAACGGCGGGCGGCGGAAGTGATCACGCTGCGCTGGCGGATGTTTTTGCTCATGCGCGCGCGGCGCAGATCGAGGTAGCGGTATTTCATACGCAGGTCCTCGTTAGAAAGTTCCTTGTCGAGCTGGAATGGCAGCACGTCGGCCTTGTTGACGATGCGGAGTTGCTTGGCGACGATCTCGATTGCCCCGGTGTCGATCTTCTCATTGATGGTGCCGTCCAGCCGCTTGGAGACCGCGCCGATCACTTGCACGACGTCCTCCTCACGGAGCGTGTGCGAGAGCTTGGCGAGTTCCGGGTTTTCCTCGGGATGGAACACGCACTGGGTGAGTCCCTCGCGGTCGCGCAGGTCGGTGAAAATCACGCCGCCGTGGTCGCGGGCGGAATTCACCCAGCCAATGAGAGTGACGGTTTGGCCGATGTGGGACTCGCGGAGTTGGTTGCAATGGTGGGTACGCATGGTGGAGATGGGGAGGGACAAGACACAAAACTTCAAGCCAGCAGCGGGCCGTCGGGTTCCAGGAGGCGGGCGGTTAGCCATTCCACGGCGGATTGGGCGTGGCCGGTTTCCTCGGTGCGGCTGGCGAGGATTTTGAGTTTGAGTTCGGGATACTCGGTGCCGACGACGAGGGCGAAGCGGGCACCGGAGCGTTCGGCGCTTTGGAATTGTTTGGCGACCTTGGCGGGGTTGAGCGACAGGTCGGCGGAGATGCCCGCGCGGCGGAGATCGGTGACGAGCTTGAGCGAGGCGGCGCGCTGGGATTCATCGGCCACGACGACGAAAATATCACAAGCGGCGGCGTTGCGTTGGAGCCAGACTTCCATCCGCATCGCCGCGTGGGTGGTTTCCTCGATGAGGTTGCGGATGACATAGTCGCCCATCGCAAAGCCGGTGGCAGGTAGATCGACGGCACCGTCAGAGATGGTGGCGACGAGCGTGTCGTAGCGGCCGCCGCCGGCGACGGCGCGCATGGATTTTTTTGAATCGAACACCTCGAACACAACACCGGTGTAATAAGCGAGCCCGCGGACGATCGAGAGGTCGAGTTGGATGAACTCCCCGAGGCCACGGGCGGTTAGATCCTCGTGGATCGCCAGATAGGCGGGCGAGGCGTTGGCGGGATCGGCGATGAACGCGCGGACTTGGGCGGTGGTGAGGGAATAGGCCGCGAGTTTTCCCGCGAGCACCTCGGGTTTTTCGCGATCGATCTTGTCCACGATGCCCAGAAAATCGGGAATTTCGGTTTCCGCGACGCCGTGGCGGCCGGCAAAGTCAATCCATGCATTGCGGTCCGAGACGCGGACCACGAAGTCACCGGGCACAAAGCCGAAGGCGAGCATGGTTTCGATGGCCAGAGCGATCAACTCGGCATCGGCGGACGGGCCGGCCTCGCCGAGGATGTCCACGTTGAACTGGTGGAACTCGCGGCCCCTGCCCTTCTGCGGTTTTTCGTAGCGGAAACACTGGCCGATTTCGAACCATTTGAGCGGTTTCGGGAATTGGCGCTGGTGTTCGGCGACGAGGCGGGCCAACGAAGCGGTCACCTCCGGGCGCAGCGTCACGTCGCGCCCGCCCTGGTCCTCGAAGCGGAAAAGCTGGGCGGAAAGCTCGCCGCCGGATTTTTTCAGGTAGAGGCTGGTGTCCTCAAGGATCGGCGTTTCATACTCCACATATCCGCAGCGGCGGGCCACGGAGCGCCAGGTTTCGAACAAATAATTGCGGATCGCGCATTCACGTGGAATGAAGTCGCGGAATCCTGGAAGTGCTTGGAATGAGAGTCCTGCCATGGGCGGGCGGGGAGAATGCACGCCGATCCCGGCATTTCAAGGCGGGATTGCGGCATCTCGTTGCGGCAGGTCGGGCCGGGCGGCCTCGCCCCGCCCTGACTGCCCTTGCGGGTGAGATACTTCTGAAATGCGGATGCTTCGCGCATTTCTTGCTCCTCTCAATCTCTCCCATGCGCCCGCCTCGCGGCGGACCAGTGGGCGGACCGGGCCGGATCCGCCCTACCTGCTGAGCGCGGTCCATGAAACGGCCCTGCTCTTTTCCGGCTTGGTGGGCCACCTTTTCGGTCCGATAGTGTGCGGGTGCGCTTGTTGATTTTAAACATCCAGGAACCCCTGCCCGGGCGGGTCCTGCCGCTGATCGCTAAGGAACACGGGCCTGACGAGGCGGCGCGGCGTTATCGGGCCATCGTGCTGACTACGCTGCGCCAGCTCCGCGGACTAACGAAAACGCGTTTGCGGATCGTTCCGACCCCGGATGACGCGGGAGAAGCCATCCGGTTTTGGCTGCTGCCCCGACTCTCCGAGCGCTGGCAGGCGGCGGACGCGGTCTTCGTGGCGGAGGGCTGGGAAATCGATTTCGGAGGGGATTCCGATGCTTATCGGATCGAAGCGTTTGGAGAAATCCTCTGTCCGTTTCTTGGCGCGCGCTGGGTGCATACGGCGCTGCTAGGCCTCGAACGCGGCACCCACCGGGTGGTCGGCCCGGCCCGCGAGGGTGGCGAGTATTTCCGCGCCCATCCGGTGGCTCCGCAAGAACTGCTAGAGGAGAGGACTCTGCCGGAACTGCCCGTCATTCGCAACGAAAGCCACTGGCAGCAAGCCCTCGAAAGCCCGCTCGGACCGGCCCTGAAGAAGGCATGGGAGGATGAGGGCTGAACTTCGATCACTCGACGGTCACGCTTTTCGCTAGATTCCGCGGCTGGTCGATTTCGCAGCCGCGGATGCGGGCGACGTGATAGGCGAAGAGTTGCAGCGCCACCACCGCGGGAATGGTCGCCACCAGCGGATGACATCGGGGCACGGTGATGAAATCGTCCATGCACTCGGCGGCTTCCTGGTCGCCTTCGGTGACGATGCCGAGGATGCGGGCGCCACGGGCGCGGCACTCCTCGATGTTGCCGAGCGTCTTGTCCTTGCCGGGAATATCGCAGGCAATGGCGATCACCGGAGTGCCCTTCACTAACAAAGCGATCGGCCCGTGTTTCAGCTCGGCGGCGTGATAACCCTCGGCGTGGATGTAGGAAATCTCCTTGAGCTTGAGAGCACCCTCCAGTGCCACCGGATACATCGGTCCGCGCCCGATGAAGAAGGCGTGTTCGTTGTGCGCATAGCCTTCGGCGATGTCCGCGATGCGGGCGTTTTGCCGAATCATGCGGCCGACCAGCGCGGGAACCATTTCGATTTCGCGGGCGAACCTGATGCCTTCCTCGCGGGAAAACCGCCGGCCGCGGCCGAGCTTGAGCGCCATCATCAGCAGCACGACCACCTGGCAGGTGAACGCCTTGGTGGATGCCACGGAAATTTCCGGCCCGGCATGGAGATACACGCCGCGGCCGGTTTCGCGGGCGATGGTGGAGCCGACGACGTTGCAGAGGCTCATCACAAACGCGCCTTTTTGGTTCGCCTCGCGCACGGCGGCCAAGGTGTCGGCGGTTTCACCGGATTGGGAAATCGCGACGACCAGATCGCGGCTGCCGAGAATCGGGTTGCGGTAGCGGAACTCAGCGGCCTGTTGGACTTCCGCGTGGACGTCGGCGAGATCCTCGAAGGCGTATTCGCCGACGAGGCCGGCGTGCAGCGAGGTGCCGCAGCCGATGAGAACCACCCGCCCGAGTTCCGCGAGTTCGCGCGGCGAGGTGCCCATGCCGGCAAGCACCGACGAGCCGAGGTTGAAATCGAGCCTGCCGCGGATCGCATTAGCGAGCGAGTCCGGCTGCTCGTGGATTTCCTTGAGCATGAAATGTTCGAAGCCGCCTTTCTCCGCCGCCGCCGCATCGAGTCCCAGCTCGGCGATTTCGCGGGTGACGGGAATGTTGTGGAGGTCTCGGATGTCAACCGAGTCCGCGGTGACGATGGCGATGTCGTTGTCGTCCAGATAGATCACCCGCTGGGTGTGGGCGAGGATGGCGGCGGCATCGGATGCGATGATGGTTTCCCCGTCGCCGATGCCGATGACAATCGGACTGCCGCGGCGGGCGGTGATGATTTTCCCGGGCTCTCTGGCGGATAGAACCGCGATGCCGAAGGTGCCTTCGACCTGGTGGAGCGCGTCGCAAACGGCTTGGAAAAGATTGCCCTTGTCGCAGTCGCCTATCAGATGGGCCAGCACCTCGGTGTCGGTCTCCGAATAGAAATGGTGGCCCTTGCCCACGAGCCGCGCGCGCAGCGACCGGTAGTTCTCGATGATGCCGTTGTGAACGAGCGCGACCTCGCCGGACTGGTCGAGATGCGGGTGGGCGTTGACTTCGGTCGGCGGGCCGTGGGTCGCCCAGCGGGTGTGGGCGATGCCAATGGTGGTGCGGGAAAACCGCTCGGCCGGCCACTCGGCGCGGGCCCGCTCGCTGAGCGCGGCAACCTTGCCCGGTGCCTTGGCGATCACGATCCGATCGTCATCGAGCACGGCGACGCCCGCGGAGTCGTAGCCCCGGTATTCGAGTCGCCGCAGCCCGTTGATGAGCATGGTGGCCGCATCCGCTTTGCCGATGTATCCGACGATTCCGCACATGTGGAGTTGATGGTTTGAAGTTGAGAGATGAGAGTTAAGATCGAAGATCCTTCTGCACGATCTCGCCGGGGCGGGTGGTGGTGTTAGGCCAGAGTTTGCGGCCCGGATAGATGGAGGTGTGGATGCCGGTGTGGACGCCGTCGCCGACGATGGCACCGAGCTTGCGGCGGCCGGTGTCGATCAATAATCCGTTGACCATCGAGCGGTGGTTTTTCCCGTCGTGCCGGAGGTTTGAGGTCGTGGTTCCGGCGCCGAAGTTCACGTTCTCGCCGAGCACCGAGTCGCCGACATAGGAGAGGTGGCCGACGTTGGTTTTTGACAGAATCAGGCAGTTCTTGATCTCGACGGATTGTCCGATGTGGCAGGCGTCGCCGATGCTGGTGTTGCCGCGGATATAACAGTTTGGGCCGATCTTGCAGTTCGCGCCGATGACGACGTTGCCTTCCATGAACACGCCGGGAAGAATGCGGGTGCCGGGACCGAGGTGGATGACGCCCTGGATAACGGCCGACGGATGGACTTCGCCCATGATGACGTTTTCGGTCAACCCGGCCACACACTGTTCGTTAGCACGGAGCAAATCCCACGGATAGTGAATGAGGAAGGATGTCTGCGCTGGGAAACAACTGTCAGGATCCGGCGCGTCGCCATGCCAGGCGAGAGCGGTTTCCGCCGCATCCATCAGCGTGGATCGGCCACTTGTCAAAAACTCGCTTAGATCCTCACGAGTCAGCCATGCTTTGGGATGGATGCTGAGCCCGGCCTCACCGATCACCAGGCGCTGGTGCTCCGAAAGCGGGCGGTTTCCGATCGGGAAATCCTCAATTCTCCGGGTCAGGGAAAGCGGCAGGCACTCGGAGGGTTCAACGGACATGGTGGTGATTTCAGCCGATTTCCTCACGGATGGCAGCTGCGAATTTGTTCACCCAGACGCGACATTGCTCGACTTCGCGGTGTTCGACGAGCACGCGGATCTTGTTTTCCGTTCCCGAGTAACGAATCAGATGCCGCCCGTTTTCGCCGAACTCGGCACTCGCTTTTTTCATCAGCTTCTTGAGCTTCGGCAACGAATCGAGCGCGGGTTTCGAGGTCACCGGCATGTTGGCGAGCTGAGTGGGATACTCGTTGAGCACAGTCGAAAGTTGGGCCAGGGTTGCATTCCGCTCGCGCATCATGCGCAGCACTTGCAGGGCGCTGAGAATGCCATCGCCGGTGGTCGCGTGATCCGCGAAAATCAAGTGCCCGGAATTCTCGCCGCCGAAGGAATAACCGTTTTTCCGGATACACTCGATGACGCTGCGGTCGCCCACGGCGGTGGTTTCCAGCTTGATGCCGTTTTGCCGCATCGCCTCCTTGAGCCCCAGGTTGCTCATGACGGTGGCAACCAAGGTGTCCTTGCGCAATTTCCCCTGTTCTTTCAGGCCGATGGCACATAGCGCGAGAATGCGGTCCCCGCTAACCACCTGGCCGTTGGCATCGGTGAAAATCACGCGGTCGGCATCGCCGTCGAAGGAAACTCCGAGGTCGGCATTGAAGCGGCGCACCAACTCTCCGGCGTTTTCCGGATGAAGCGCGCCACAGGCGTTGTTGATGTTGAGTCCGTCAGGCTGGATGCCCGTGGTGATCACTTCCGCGCCCAGTTCCTTGAAGATCAGCGGGGCGATGAAATAGGCGGCGCCGTGACCGCAATCGACGACGATTTTCAAACCATGCAACGGGACGTTGTCCGCCGTGTGTTTGGCGAACTCGATGTAGCGACCGCGCGCGTCATCGATCCGGTGGGCTTTGCCGATCTGCCGCGATGGCAAGGGCGGCGCGTCGGGTTCCTCGCCGAGAATGTGGCGTTCGATCAGCCCTTCCAGATCGTCGGACAACTTGTAGCCGTCGGGCCCGAAGATTTTCATGCCGTTGTCCTCGTAGGGATTGTGGGACGCGGTGATCATAATGCCCGCCGCGGCCCCCATCGATTTCGTCAAGTGCGCCACCGCCGGGGTGGGCAGCGGGCCGACCATGAAAACGTCCATCCCCATCGACACCAACCCGCTCGTCAGCGCCGTTTCCAGCATGTAGCCGGAAATCCGGGTGTCCTTGCCCACCAGCACGCGGTTGCGGTTCGGGCCCGACGAACGCAGCACGTTGGCCACGGCCTTGCCCATCCGCAGCGCGACTTCCGCGGTGATCGGGAATTCGTTGACCCGGCCTCGGATGCCGTCGGTTCCAAAAAGTTTCATGAGGGTTTCAGTGATGGTGAGTGGTGTCTTTGTTCAAAAAAATATGGACGCATCAAGAGAAAAACCCGCCTCGTGGAGGAAACCAGCGGGAACCAGCCGTCTAACCCCGGGTGCCGGGGTGACGCCATGCCGGGAAAGCGGCGCAAGCAAGCGGACAAAAGACGCTCGCTATATGCCTCTTGGAACGTCGGCGGGCAAGCCATATTTGCGCGCCTCACGCCCCGCCAAGCACCGCACGATGAATCCGGCCGGGGGCTTTTTTGAGAAACCGCCGGGCCAACGCCTCGAACTCATCCGAGAGGTCGGTCAAATGAACCTCCAGTTTTCCATCATGGTCGGGGGCGGCCAGCAGATCCAGCCGGACCAGTTCCTTCTGCAAATGCTCCGCACAGGTGGTCGCGGAATCCACCAGCCGCACATCCGCCGGCAACAAGTCCCGCAGCACCGGAATGAGCAGCGGATAATGCGTGCAGGCGAGCATCAGGGTGTCGATCCCCTTTTCAACCAGCGGGTCCAGATAGGTCCTTAGAACCATCGCCGTGGCCGGATGATCGATCCAGTTTTCCTCGACCAGAGGCACCAGCAAGGGTGCCGCCTGGCCATGGATGATCAAGCCCGTCCGCCGCAGGGCCAGCGCGTGCTGATAGGCATGCGAACGGATGGTGCCCCGTGTCGCGATGATGCCGATGCGCGCGGCGTTGGGATTGGCAAGTGCGGCGTCCACCCCGGCTTCGATCACGCCGATGACCGGCAGCCGATAGAGCTCCCGCAAGCGCGGCAACGCGTGCGCCGTGGCGGTGTTGCAGGCCACCACGATGGCTTTGACGCCGCGGGCGATCAGAAACCGGGCGTCCTCGTCGGCGAATTGCCGGATGGTTTCCGGGCTTTTCGAGCCATACGGCAGGCGGGCGGTGTCCCCGAGATACAGAATATCTTCGGTCGGCAGGAGTTCCTGCACCGCACGCACGACGGTCAATCCGCCGACACCTGAGTCGAAAAATCCAAGAGGCGCTGAATTCACTGGCGCGATAATGCCCGGCCCCGCGTTTCCGGCAAGCCGGAAGCATGAATCGGCCATGGCGACCCCCGAATCAGGAAAAACCGGCCGGAGGAATTTTATTGCGAAGGTTGCTGCCCTCCCTCCGTATCGTCAACGCAACGCAACGCAACGCAACTTACCTCCACCAACACCTATGAACTCCCGTCGCAATTTCCTCTTCAAACTCGTGGCTTCCACCGGAACTCCCGCCCTGCTCTGCGGGAGCGCACTCGGCCAAGCGCCGCCGCCACCCGTCAAACTCGAAGAAACCGACCCGGTCGCGATGGCCCTCGGCTACAAGGAAGACACCACCAAGGTGGAAGCGGCGAAATACCCGCTCCACACGGTCGAGCAAAAATGCACGGGTTGCGCCCTCTACACCGGAAAACCGGATGCAGCCACCGGCCCATGCACCGCCTTCGGAGGCAAGATCGTGACCGCCAACGGTTGGTGCGCCGCCTTCGCGAAAAAGCCGCAACCCGTCAAATAACCCCTCTCTCGGAGCGCCGAATCCACCTCCGCGTGTCGCTGCCGACACCCGGAGGTTTTTTGTCGCCACTTTCCGCTTTCCCGTTCATGGCCGCGGGCGTAGCGTCCCGCCGACATGAGCAGTTGCGGCCCGAAAATGAACATGGATCCGGCCTTGCACCGGAGCCAGAAGCCTCCCTGGATCAAAGTCCGCCTTCCTAACAATCCGGAATTCTGGTCCACCAAATCACTCATCACCGACCTGAAACTGGTAACCGTCTGCGAGGAAGCCCAATGCCCGAACCGCTGGGAATGCTGGAGCCAGCGCACCGCCACCTTCATGATCGCGGGGGAAAAATGCACCCGCGCCTGCGGCTTCTGCGCCGTCAAGACCGCTAAACCCGACGCCCTGGAAGCCGATGAACCCGAGCGCGTTGCCGAGGCCGTGCGCCGCATGGCCCTGCGCCACGTGGTCATCACCGCCGTCGCCCGCGACGACCTTCGCGATGGTGGCGCGCAACATTTCAAACAAACCATCGAAGCCGTGCGCGAAGCCAATCCCGAGACCATCATCGAGGTGCTCGTGCCCGACTTCAATGACCGCGATTGGGCGCTCAAACTCGTCATGGACGCCCGTCCCCACATTTTCAACCACAACATCGAGACCGTCGAACGCCTCACCCCGCTCGTCCGCTCCCGCGCCCAATATCAGCGCAGCCTCACCGTGCTCAAAAAGGCCAAGGCGATGGTCAACGGAGTCGTCGCCACCAAGAGCGGCATCATGTTGGGACTCGGCGAGCGCCGCGAAGAACTGCTCCGCGCCTTCGACGATCTCCGCGCCCATGATGTCACCGTGCTGACCCTCGGCCAATACCTCCGCCCCACCGTCAAGCACCTGCCCGTCGTCGAATACATCACGCCAGAAGCGTTCGACGAATACAAGTCGATCGCCCTCGAAAAAGGCTTCCGCCATGTCGCCAGCGGCCCGTTGGTTAGAAGTTCCTATCACGCCGCGGAGTTCCGCCCGGAGCTTGACGTGCTCGAAGCAATCGAGGCTGCCGTCCGCGCCGCCAAGGGCCTGGAACTCGGACCCGAACACCTGCCGCTGCCGGTTCTCAAACCGGAACTCGCCAGGGCCATCGCCTGATTTTCATGAAACACTGGTTGATCAAATCCGAGCCCGACGTCTTTTCCATCGACCACCTCGCCCGCGTCCAACGCGAGCCCTGGAGCGGGGTCAGGAACTATCAGGCGCGGAACTTTATGTGGAAGGACATGAAACCCGGCGATCCCGCGCTGTTCTATCATTCCAACGCCCGGCCACCCGGCATCGCCGGCATCGCAAAAGTCGCGGGAGCCCCCTACCCCGACGCGACCCAGTTCGATGCCGGGAGCGAATACTTCGATCCCAAGGCCACCGTGGAAAAACCCCGCTGGTGGCTGGTGGATTTCGAATTCGTCGGACGGTTCAAGCAGCTCCTGCCGCTTGAGGCGATCAAGGCGGATCCCGTTCTATCCGAAATGATGGTCTGCCAGCGCGGCACCCGGCTCTCGATCACTCCCGTCGATCCGTTGCATTTCAAGCGCGCCTGCAAGGTTGCCGGCTACAAATAAGGCGGCATTCATCCTCAGTCCTTGGTTCAAACGGCAGTTTTCCTTATCCCATTGACCGCTCATCCGTTCCGCCCAAGATGCCTTCCTTGCACCACCAACACCTCTCCAGTGCATGAAAATCCGCGTTGTCGGCATCAACTTCGACCACTTCCACATGGGCGACCTGCTCCGCATGGCGTTCGACCATCCGCAGGTGGAAATCGCCGGCATCTGTGACGAAATCCCGGCGCGGATGCGGGATGCGATCCGCAATTTCGGCATTACGCCCGAACGGGTCTTCACCAACATCGATGAATGCCTGGAGAAAACCCGACCGGATTTCGCCATCCTCTGCCCGGCGACCGCCCGGCACGCCGAAGATGTGGAACGCGTGGCGCCGCACAAGGTTCACATGCTGGTCGAAAAACCCTTCGCCGCAACGCTGGCCGAGGCCGACCGCATGATCCGCGCGGCACGCAAGAACCGGGTGATGCTGGCCATCAATTGGCCGCTGCGCTGGGTGCCTAACCACGCCACCGCCTGGCGGCTGCTGCACGAGGGCCGCATCGGCGGGCTGCAGGAAGTCCACTATTACGATGGCAACCGCGGCCCGCTCCATCACGGCGCGGACAAACTCGAACTGACACCCTCCGCGGCGATGAAACGCAGGAGCTGGTTCTATCAAAAAACCGCGGGCGGCGGCTCGCTGCTCGACTACCTCGGCTACGGCACCACCCTGGGCACCTGGTTCCATGGCGGCCGCAAGCCGCTGGAAGTCACCGCCGTGACCGATCTCCCTAACGGACTCGAAGTGGACGAGCACAGCATCACCGTCGCCCGTTACGCCTGCGGTCTATCAAAATTCGAAACCCGCTGGGGCACCTTCACCGATCCCTGGATCCACCTGCCCGCGCCGATGTGCGGCTTCGTGCTCAAAGGCACCGACGGCACGCTCACCAGTCCCGATTACGCGCCGGTGGTGCGGATGCAATCCCGCAAACATCCGGGCGGCGTCGAGGTGGCATCCGACAAGCTGAAGCCGCCCTATCAGAATCCCATCCAATACTTCGTCCACTGCCTCCGGCGCGACGAGGCACCCGAGGGGCCGCTCTCGCCGGAGATGGCGCGCATCGGCCAGCAAATCGTGGACAGCGCGGTGCTGAGCGCGCGCCTGAAAAAGACCGTTCCCCTCGTGACATAACCCGCCATGAAGAAGACCGCGAAAACCAACTACGACCTCAAGTCCGACGCCCCGCCGCGCGAGTTTGCCGCGCCCAGGCTCCCCTATCAGCCGCCCAAACCGCGGAGTTACCGTCCGCGGATCGGCATGATCGGCTGCGGCGGCATCACTCCGGCGCACCTCGATGCCTACCGCAGCGCGGGTTGGGACGTGGTGGCCCTCTGCAACCGATCCGAAGAGGCGGCACTCAAACGGCGCGACGATTTCTATCCGCAAGCCGAGGTATTCACCGACTACCGGCGACTGTTGGAACGCGCCGATGTGGATGTGGTGGACATCACGCTGCATCCGGAACACCGGCTGCCAGTCATCGAGGCCGCGCTCCATGCCGGAAAGCACGTGCTCAGCCAGAAACCCTTCGTCGCCAATCCGGCTGCCGGTCTGCGCCTGGTCCGCCTTGCCGAAAGGCGCGGGCTCCGGCTCGCCGTCAATCAGAACGGCCGCTGGGCGCCTTACGCAAGCTGGACCCGCGAGGCGATCCGCGCCGGTCTGCTAGGCGAGGTGCAAGCGGTTTCGATATCCCTCAATTGGGACCACACATGGATCCGCGGCACCGCCTTCGAGAAGGTGCGCGACATCGTGCTTCATGACTTCGCCATTCACTGGTTCGACATGGCCGCGATGTTTCTCGCCGGAAAAAAGCCGCGCCGCGTGTTCGCCGCCAACGCCAAAGCTCCCGGGCAGGATCTCAAGCCACCCATGTTAGGCAGCGCCTTGATCCAATTCGATGGCGCCCTCGCCACCCTGCACTTCGACGCCCACTCGCGCTTCGGCCCCGGGGAACACCTCTGCGTCACCGGCTCCAAGGGAACCATCCACGCCCGTGGTCCAATCTGCCAGGCACATGACCTGACCCTCCACACCCGGCGGGGAGTGGCGCGTCCGGAACTCAAGGGCAAGTGGTTCAATGACGGCTTTCGCGGTGCCATGGGCGAGTTGCTCTGCGCCATCGAACAGGACCGCGAACCCGCCAACTCCGCCCGCGACAACCTGCTGAGCCTCAAACTCTGCCTCGCCGCGGTGCGCTCGGCCGGCCAAGGCACCGCCGAACGCCTGTGACACCCGCATAACCCACGGTGCCCCCTTGACCCTCGGAATCCCGCCGCATAGTCTCTTCCCGCTCGCTCCCGTCACCACCATCAAACCTAACATTCCATCCATGATTGCCAGACACATCGCCACCACCATCGTTTCCGTAGTCTCCCTCACCGCCGCCTGCAACGCGCTGGCTGACACCGGCGTCGGAGCCAAACCCATCGCAGGCGCCGAGCTCGTGCTCGACGGCTCCCGCGAAATGCTCGATGAAAAGTGGACCTACTGGCAGGGTCCGCGTTTCAAATCGTCACTCCCTATCAAGTGGCAGGTCGTGGACGACACGCTCGATGGCGGCAAGTGCGTCATGACCGACGATCCCGCGGCGGCGGGCGGTAAATATGGCGCGGCGGACATCCTCACCAAGAAAGCCTACCGCGACTTCCGCTTGCATGTGGAGTTCTTCATCGCCAAACCCGGCGGAAACAGCGGCGTCTATCTCCAGAACCGTTATGAGATCCAGATCCTCGACGGCGACAAGACCAAACACGGCATGGCCGCCGTCATCAACGAGGCCGAGGCGCCCTATGAAGCGTACAACGGCGCCGGCAAATGGAATTCCTACGACATCGTGTTCCGCGCCGCCCGCTTCGCCGATGGCAAACTCACGGAAAAGGCGCTGGTGACCTTGGTGTTCAACGGCAAGAAGGTGCATGACAAGGTCACCATCAACCAAGTCTGGGGCGGCGCTGCCTCGGGCGTGGACGGCGGCAACAATGGCGGCAAGGGCATCACCGACACCCCGCAAGGACTCAAACTCCAAGCCGAAGGCCACGACGTCCGCTACCGCAACATCTGGATCAAGGAACTCGACCTCAAGGAACCGGACACCGCCCTAACCGAATAACGCGGTCCAGGACTTCAGCCCGGGAAGGAGGCGGCCGGACAAACTAACATAATCCGCCGCGTAGGATCGGAGATGGTCAACCGCCATGGTTCTATTGCCCGCCCCATGGCGTCCTTTAGGCCCACGCTGCAAGCTCTGGCATTGCATTGACACCGCCGTCCAAAGGTTCATCTTTCGGGCGCACCGCAGCATCCTCAAACCGGAGACATCATGAAAAGACAGGATTTCCTTAAGACCACCGCCGCCGCCGCCTTTGGATTCCAATTCATCCCGCACCATGTGCTTGGGGATGGCGAGAGCACTCCGCCTAGCAGGAAAATCAATCTTGCGGCCATCGGCTGTGGCGGACAGGCCGGTGCCGACCTGAACAACATGGCGGGCGAGAATATCGTCGCGCTGTGCGATGTGGACGAGCGCCGCGCGGCCGGGATGTTCAACAAATATCCGCAGGCCAAACGCTTCAAGGACTTCCGCATCATGCTCGAGGAAATGGGCGACAAGATCGATGCGGTGCTCGTCGGCACGCCCGATCACGTGCATGCCGTCGCGGCGATGGCCGCGATGAAACACGGCAAGCATGTTTTCTGTGAGAAACCGCTGGCGCATACGGTCGCCGAGGCCCGCGCCATGAGCAAGGAGGCCACCGAGCGGAAACTCATCACCCAGATGGGCAATCAGGGCCACTCGTCGGAAACCATCCGGATCTTCCGCGAATGGATCGAGGACGGCGCGATCGGCAATGTCTCGGAAATCCATTGCGGCTGCGATGCCTTCAAGGATGTCTATTGCCAGATCCGCAATATCGAAAAGGTCCGGAACGAAAAACCCGAGGTCCCCAAGGAACTGGATTGGGACTTGTGGCTCGGACCCACCAAGGAACGTCCCTACAATCCCGCCTATCTTCCCTTCAACTGGCGCGGCTGGTCGGCCTACGGCGGCGGCTGCATCGGCGACTGGGTTTGCCACGTCATCGATCCGTCATTCTGGGCGCTCGATCTCGACATGCCGGTTTCGATTCTAGCGGAAACCGACGGTTATGATCCGGCGAAGGATTTCGAATCCTATCCGGCCGGCACCAAGATCACCTACGAGTTTCCCGCCAAGGGCAAACGCGGCCCGGTGAAACTCATCTGGTTCGATGGCAATCGCACCATTCCCCGTCCCCAGGAACTGGCGGAAGGCAAGAAAATGATCGGCACCGGCGCGGTCGTCATCGGCGACAAGGGAAAAATCATGCACGGCTCGCACGGCGCGGGCGAGGTGCGCCTGATCCCCGAAGCGGCGATGCAAGCCTACAAGCGCCCTGAAAAATCCCTGCCGCGGGTCACCGCCGGGCATTACCGCGACTGGCTCGACGCCATCCGCGAGGGCCGCCAGGCCAGTTCGCCCTTCGAATACGGCGCGCGCCTGTCCGAGATCGGCCTGCTAGGCATCATCGCCATCCGCATGAGCGGCCAGAAACTCCTCTACGACGAAAAGGCGATGCGCTTCACGAACAACGAGGCGGCTAACAAACACCTCTCGCCGCAGTTCCGACCCGGCTGGAAACTGTGAGAGCGGGGTGATTTGTTTTCAATCGCAGCTTGGACATGTTCTCGTTCAAAGCCCCGCGGATGCCGGTCTGCGGCCCGTGGCCCCGCCGGTCAGCCCCACCAGCCACAGGCAGGCGTGGATTTTGAAATCGATGGCCTTGCCGGCGTTTTCCTGCTCGCGCAACCATTCGCGGAATCGGGGGAGCGGCACAGGGTGGTCGCTGAGGTCCTCGCCCCCCCACCCCGCCGCCGCCATGCTCGCGCACAAGATCGCGGGCATGAATGAGGTGCATGAACTCGGAGGTCAACCCGGCTGAGGTGGGGGACGAAGTCCCAATGGCCGCTGCGCTGAAGGGTCAGCCAGCGGGTTTCAAAAAGCGTTTCCGGAGTGAGCACGGGTGAATTGGTTTCAAGAAACATTGGCAGGCGGGCATGAAGCAGGATACTTCTGCCGCGCACCCCGATGTCCCGTCACGATTTCCAGATTCCCGTCACGTTCAAGCACCGCGTGGTGTTCACCCGGAATGCCTTTTCGCCGGAAAACCCCGAACTCGCCACGATCCTGCGGGAAGGCGGTGGGCGGAGGGTCCTCGTCCTCGTGGATGAGGCGGTAGCGACCGCTTGGCCACACTTGGCCGCCGAAATCGCAGGGTATTTTAAGAACCTCGATATCGACTTCCGCGGGATTCAGATACTGCCGGGCGGAGAGCCCATCAAGGCGGACGAGCAATGGGTGCGTGAGGTGTGGAAACTCATCGATAGTTCGCACCTCGACCGGCATTCGTATGCACTGGCGATCGGCGGCGGAGCGTTTCTCGATGCCGTCGGTTTTGCCGCCTCCACCGCGCACCGGGGAGTCCGGTTGGTGAGGTTCCCGACCACCACGCTGTCCCAGGACGACAGCGGCGTGGGCGTGAAGTGCGCGATCAATGCCTTCGGCAAAAAAAACTGGATCGGCGCGTTTGCGGTGCCGTTTGCAGTGATCAACGATTTTTGTTTCCTGCACAGTCAGGATGAGGAAACGCGCCGGGCGGGCCTGATCGAGGCGGTCAAGGTGGCACTGGTGAAGGACGCCAAATTCTTTGAATGGATCGAGCACAACCTTACCCCGCTCTCGCTGCTAGAGCCGGCCGTGCTGGAAGAATGCGTCGAGCAATCCGCGCTGCTGCATGCCCGCCACATCGCCGCAGGAGGAGATCCGTTCGAGGCGGGATCGAGCCGGCCGTTGGATTTCGGGCACTGGGCGGCCCACAAAATGGAGGCGCTCACGTCTTACCATCTGTTTCATGCGCCGGCGGTGGCGGTGGGCCTCGCCCTCGACACGCTTTATTCGGTCCGTGCCGGCCTGGCCCCGGCCTCGCTGGCGGAACGGGTGTTCCGGGTGCTGGCCGGTCTCCGGCTTGCCACCTATCACCCGGCGCTCGATTGGCTGGATGAATCCGGGCGACGGCGGGTGTTGGACGGCTTGGACGAATTCCGCGAACACCTCGGCGGCGAGCTCACGGTGCTGATGTTGCAGGACATCGGTGTGGGCGTGGACGTCCACCGGATCGATTCCGTGCTGGTGGGCGCATGCATCGACGAGCTGCGCACGCTCTGGCAAAGCCGGTCATTCGGATAGTTGGATCGCCGGATCGGCTTTTCCCGTGGCGGCAGGTTGGGGTTTCTGCCACGCTTCCCCCGCCGTGCCTCCAATGATTCCTTCAGTCCCGCCCAAGGGCATCGCCCTGTTTGACCTCGACGGGACCCTGATCGCCTGGGACTGCCAGCTTTTGTTCCGGCATTTCGTGCTCCGCCGGGAACCGTGGCGCGGGGTCTTTCTGCCCATTTTCCTGATGCTGGCACCCTTCGCGGGACTGCTTGGCACGACACGCATGAAGCGGGTTTTCCTGAGCTACTTGTGGCGGATGGACTCCGGGAAACTCCGGACTTACTCCCGCGAGTTCGCGAAGTCTCTGATGCCGGCGATTTTTCCCGAGCTGCGCCACGAACTCGATCGTCACCGCCGCGCCGGCCATTGGCTGATTCTCGCCTCCGCCAGTCCCGAGTTTTACGTGGCGGAAATCGGCCGGGAACTCGGGTTCGATCTTGCGCTCGGCACGCCGGTGGCAATCGGCCCGCTGTTCCCTGCCCTGGAAAATCACAAAGGCCCGGCCAAGGTCGCGCGGTTGAGGGACTTGCTGCCGCCAGCCTATTTTGAGGGCGACCAACTCCGCCATTGCCACGGCTACACCGACAGCCGGGCGGACTTGCCGATGCTCACCCTTTGTGACTCGGCGACGGTGGTGAATCCGTCCCGGAAAATGGCCGAACTTGCCGTGAGATCAGGCTGGAAAATCGTGCGACCGGCCCGCCCTTGGGACGACCGTGCGGGATTCGCCCTCCGGGTTCTCGCGCTGCTCACCGGTCTCGGACGCGATCCGGCCGGATTATCGCAGAAGGAATCCTGATCAAAGCTCGATCTTGAAAAAATCACGCATGACTTCCCGATAGATGTCGCGTTTGAAGACGGGCAACCAATCGAGATCGAATTCCTGCGGCAGGATCCAGCGGTAGGCACGGAACTCCCGCGGCTTTTGATTGACGTTCACCTGCGGCGCATCCGACTTCAGATGGCAGAGAAAATATGTCTGCTCTTGGCCGTGACTGCCATGCTTGCGGAGTTTTTTCCCCCGGGCATCGTGCGGATAGAGATAGCGGTATCCCCCGCGCCGACCAATGACCTCGTAATGCCGCGGCTCAAAACCGATCTCCTCGCGCACCTCGCGGAACAACGCTTGTTCCGGCGTTTCCCCCAGATCCACGCCGCCTTGCGGAAATTGCCAGGCCCCACGGATAGTCGCACGCTCGCAAATCAACAGGCTGCCTACCGGATTCACCACCAGCGCGGCGACGTTTTGACGGTAGCGAACCATGGCGAAAATTTGCATTTCAGCCTCCGGGATACAATCCTTAACTTTTCCAAATCTTTAGGACTCACGCTGGCCAAGTGCCGATGAATCTGCCATCTTCCAACCATGTTCAAAAAAGCCGCTCTCAGCATCACTATCGTTCTGCTCGCCTGCCCGGTCCTTCACGCCCAAACCCCTCCTGCGACACCCGCCGCCGAGGAAAAAACCACCGACACCCAGCAGCCAAACCGATTCTGGCAAGCCAGCGTCGGCGGCGGCCATTACATGGTGCAGCTTGACCGCATATCGGCCATCAGTCGCCACAAATACGTGCTGGATGGCGCGGTCATCGTCGATGAAGTCACGGTGGACGCACTTGGCCAGGCGCTGGCGCGGTTTTATTTCCTCTCGCCAGTGACGGATTCGACGACCGGCTCCGGCTCCGGCGTCGGCAACGCCGCCTCGCGACTCGTTGACCGCGGGCGTGAGATCATCGAAAAAGGAGCCGCCACGGCCGGGTCCGACGTGCACAACATGGTGATCAAGAAGTTTCCCGAAACCACTCACGCCCGCACCATCGAATACCGGGTGATGTCCGCCGAAGAACTCAGCGGGCTCTACAGCAGCGTCCGCACCGCATGGGAAACCGGCCGCGGCCGGAAATTCGCCATCAAATGACCCGCCGGCCCGGCGGGTTTTATCGCTTGCCAAGAATCGTGCGGGGCTGGCGTGTTGGAGGTGATTCCCGCATTCCTATCCACGCTTGCCCTCGCTGTCTGCGTTCACGCCGCGCCGATCAAAGTCCTGCTCATCGACGGGCACAACAATCACGCTTGGGCCACCACTTCGCCTGAGATTAAAAAGATCCTCGAAGAACCGGGCATTTTCACCGTCGATGCATTGAAATTCGGGTTCGGCGTTCGGTCAGTAGGCGAACACCTCGCCGTCCTTGAAGAAACGCTTGATCTCGGCGGCGGCGGCTTCGGTGGAGTCGGAAGCGTGACAGACGTTGGTCATCATGTCCTCGCCGAAATCGCCACGGATGGTGCCGGGGGCGGCGGCCTTCGAGTTGGTGGGGCCGAGCAGGTCGCGGACCTTGGCAATCACGTCCTCGCCTTCGAGCACCAGCGCGATCACCGGAGTGCGGCTCATGAAGGCGACGATTTCCGGGAAAAACGGCTTGTCGGCGACGTGGGCGTAGTGTTCGCGGAGGATCGCTTCATCGAGTGGCATCATCTTGATGCCGCGAACAACAAATCCGGCCTCCTCGAATCGGGCGAGAATCTTGCCACTCAGGTGTTTCTCAATCGCGTCCGGTTTCAACAGAATCAGTGTGGTTTCAAGAGCCATGGCGCACCGAGTAGGCGCGGGCAGGGCGATGTGCAAGCATTTTGAGCCAAGCCAACGGACAGGGCGGGCTACTTCGGGTCGAGCGCGTCCGCCCGTTGCAACAGCGCGCGGGCGGCCTCGGGGTTGCGTTTCTCGGTCTCCCAAAGTGCGGCGAGGCGGCGCAGCGCGGCGGCGGTTTGCTTTTTTGCATCCGGTGGATAGGCGCGGATGGCGGCCCTCAATCGCTCCTCGCCGGCCCGGCTCTGACCGGACTCGATCAAGGCTTCCGCGGATTCGGTGAGGAATGCCGGATCGGTGATTTTACCGCCGGAAACCGCGACTTCAGCCTCCCGGAACAGCCGCGCGGCGCGGGATCGGGTTTCCGAATCGCGGCGCGTCGCAATGGCGAGCTTGATCCCCAGTTCGACGTTGTCCGGATGCTGAAACACTGCTTTTTCCAATAGCAATCGCGCTTCCCGCGGATCATCCGCTGCTAGGCGTTGATCGGCGAGTTTGAGGAACTCGGAAGGCGACCCGCCGCGAATCTTGAGCAGTTCACCGGCGTGGCGGATCGCAAGCTCCGCATCCCCCCGAAGGCGGTGGAATTTCGCCAGCGCCTGATGGGCCAGTGCCTGCCGCGGGTGAATCGCAAGCACTTCCTCGAGCGTCTTTGCGCCGGCGTCGTCGCGTTTGGCGGAAAACTCCAGGATGCCGAGGCGGACGCCGGCATCGAGCGACCACGGAGCCGCTTGGGTGTGGCGTTTCAGCACCTCGATGGCCTGATCGAGGCGCTTGCTGTCGCGGAAATGATCGGACGCCGCGCGGGCCAGCACGGGATTCTCGGGGTGGGCGTCGAGCGCGAGGAGAAAGCGGCGGTCGATTTCCGCCCGGACCGCAGCGTCATCCGCATCATGCCGGCCACGGGAAAGCGCTGCGAATAACAGAACCGCTGCCGGATCGTCCGCTGACAAGCCGTCTAGCAGTCCGGGGGCGCGGGACGCATCGAGTGACACCAGCCGCCGGATGATTTGCGGATGTCCCGGATGTTGCACGAGGGCGGCATCCAGTGTTTCCGCCGCGAGTTTCAGCGCCAGCGCATCGCCCTTCCCTTGTTGGGTGACAAAATCGGCGTAGCCGATCTGTGCGGTTAGATCGTGCGGCCGTGCGGCGGCGAATTCTTGATAGATCAGGAGCGCGCCCGGTCGGTCGCCTGCGGCGAGCAAACGTAAAACGCCGCGTTCCACCACAGGTGCGGCGAGCGGATCAGCCTTGCGGGCGTTTTCAAAATGGGTGGCGGCAGGGTCGGCCTCGCCCCGGCATTCCGCCAGCACGCCGAGCGCATATTCCAAGCGCGGGTTGACCGCCGCAACAAGCGGAACGACGAGCGCCAGAAAAATTCCCGGAATGCGGATCACCGGAACCATCGATAACACGGCTGACGGGAGAGGTCCAAGAAATCTCTGGAAGGCATTTGAGCCATTGGCCATGCGACCCACACGCCGCGTGGTGGCCGCGCGTTCCACCGCAAGCACAAAAGCAGGCCGGGCTGCGCTCCGGAGAATACCGCGACCCGCGCGAATCCGGCGCTCCCCGCCCAGAAGTCTGGAACCATCCTGGAACCATCTCCCTCTGCAAACACCCTCCGCAACCTTCCACCACGCCCTCAAAAGTCGGACAAGAGAACCGCATTCATGCGGAAAGTCGATGGGGAGTCCTAAGTGGTGATTCGTTGTGCGTAAACTCCGCGGGCCGCGCCGATTTGCTGGGCTCCAGCGAGATCGAAGAACTCACCAGAAAACTCTTCGCAACCTTGCGCGGTGGCATGATTTTTCAAAACATCTCCCGCCAACCCGTCCTCGCCCGAATTTCTTGCCCCGCGGACCGTCCTCCAGTACATCCCCCGGGTGCTCACGATCAAAAAGCTTACCAAGACCCTCGGCGGCCGCACCCTGCTGCGCGAGGCGGAAATGTCCATCAACTGGGGCGAGCGCGTCGCCCTCGTCGGCCCGAACGGTGCCGGCAAGTCCACTCTGTTCCGCATGATCCTGGGTGAGGACTCACCCGACGAGGGCTCCATCGAGCGCGACGATTACGCGATTACCGGCTATTTGCCCCAGGAAGCCGGCGAACCCACCGATGAAACGATCATTGAAATCGCCATGGGAGTCACCCCGGAAATGATCGGCATCCTGCGCACCATGCGCGAGCACGAGAAAACCGGCGACCTCTCGCACCCGGATTTCGCCAAGGCGCAGGACCAGTTCAACCACCTCAACGGCTACCAACTCGAACCCAAGGCCAAGAAAATCCTCAGCGGCCTCGGCTTCAAGCAGGAGGATTTCCACAAACCCGCCCGCGAATACTCCGGCGGCTGGGTGATGCGCGCCCACCTCTCCCAGCTCCTCGTCATGGAGCCGGACCTGCTCATGCTCGACGAGCCCACCAACCACCTCGACCTGCTTTCGCTGCTCTGGCTCCAGCGCTACCTGCTGAATTACTCCGGCGCCATCCTGATGATTTCCCACGACCGCGATTTCATGGACACGATCATCGAAACCGTCGTCGAGATCGATCCGGACGCCGCCCAGCTCATTTCCTACAACGGAAACTACAGCTCCTACCTCGCACAGCGCGAGAAACGCTACGAACAACAAGTCCAGGCTTACCGCAACCAGAACAAGGAAATCGAGCAGCACCAGGAATTCATCGACCGCTTCCGCCAGATCGGCTCCAAGGCCGCCCAGGTCCAGTCGCGCATCAAGTTTCTCGAAAAACTCGAGCGCGTGGAAAAACCCCGCGCGCCGCGCAAGCCCTTCAAGTTCACCTTCCCGCAGCCGCCGCGTTCCAATCAGAAAGTCATGGAGCTCAGCAAGGTCGGCCAATCCTACGGCGACAAACGCATCTACAAGGATCTCGATCTGACCATCGAACGCGGCGACCGCATCGTGCTGGTCGGTCCTAACGGATCCGGCAAATCCACCCTGCTCAAGATTCTCGCCGGACTCATCCCCATCGATGCCGGCCAGCGGGTGCCCGGCTACGCCACCAAACTCGGTTACTATTCGCAGCACCGCCTCGAAACACTCAACGAAAACAACACCGTGCTCGAGGAAGTCATGGGCGCCTGCACCACCCTGCGCGACGAGGACGCCCGCTCGATTCTCGGCACCTTCCTGTTCCGCCGCACCGATGTGGAAAAACGCTGCGGAGTTCTATCAGGCGGCGAGAAATCCCGCCTCAACCTGGTGAAGTTCCTCGTCGATCCGCCCAACCTCCTGCTGATGGACGAGCCCACCACCCACCTTGACATCCTCTCGATCGACTCGTTGGTCAACGCCCTCAAAGGCTATGAAGGAACGCTCGTCTTCATCTCCCACGACGTGCATTTCATCCGCACCCTCGCCGAAACCACCCTCCACATCGACAAGGGCATCGTCACCCGCTACACGGGCGGCTACGATTACTTCCTCGAAAAAAGCGGCCTCAACGACGACCGCGGCGCCGTGACGGCGTGAGGAGGGGACGGAACGGCTGACCTTCCGCGTTCCATGCGCGTTCACGACAGGAGGGTCGAGACTCCTTATTTTGGCCCGGCGGCATGGCCCGACACCCTCAATGGCTTGCGTTGTCACTTTCCAGCAGTTGGCGGAAACGCGGCAGGATTTTGTGGAACAGCGGGTTTTTTGCGCCGCGGGCGAGTTGCAGGGCGACGAGATCCACGGGCGACGAGGGATCGGCCGGGGCGAGTGAGGTGACGCGGTAGTCCGGAGCTTCGATGCGCCGCTCGACGTGCGCTGATCCGTTGGCTTGGGAGATGCAGGCGGATTTATTACCGGCACGCAGGATCAGCGAGGACAGCGGCGGGGCTGCGGAATCCTCCGCGAGCCCCACGGAAATCGCGGCTCCGGATAGAGACCTGAATGCAAAACCATCCTCTGCCTTGCGGTCCTGCCAGCCGGCCTGCACCGCCAGCCACGCGAGCAATTGCAGCGCGCTGTTCCGGTGATCGGGGTGACAGGTGATCTCGACGCGCTCGATCTCCGGCAGCGCCCGCTGGGCCGCCGGATCATCGAAGATGCTGGCCACTCCCAGGCGGAACTGCCAGGTGCGGGTCCAAGCGAGGTCCTGCAGGATCAGGCCCACATTGATCAGGGAGGCCTCCGCGATGCGCCGGAACGATGCGCCGGGATCGGCCCAGGTCGAACTGTCGATGATCAGCCGGTCCATCACGCTGACGAGGCGCTCGGTGAGGATTTCCGATAGCTCGCCCTGCCACCAGAAGATCAGCGGCAGGTCCGAGTTGAGGTGGGCGAACACCGTGTTGCGGAAGCGCCCGGTCACCTTGCCGGTTAGATAGAATGAGATCTGCTCGCAGCACACCGACTTGCGGCCATGGGCGAGGTGGCAGTGGGCGGTGATCCACGCCCGCAGGCCGGGCTCGGGAATGGCACGGTCGATCTCAACGAGGATGGCGCGGCAGGCGTGTTCCCGCGTGAAGTCCCGGATGATGGCGGAGTTTTTCAACAACGCGCCGGGTCGCTCCGAATACACGACGAGATTCATCAACGACGCGTTGGTGCGCGCCTCGTCCTGCTCCCAGAGTTTGCGCAACTCCTTGTCGATTGAGGCAACCGGCACCTCAAGACCAAGCTCGGGGCAAACGGCGGGAATGGCAGTTAGGGACTGGCTCATGTCAACGGTAGGTGTCTCTGCGATGTCCGATCCTGATGACGAAAATGATGAGAACCGAGGACCTGATTTCATAGATCACCCGGCAGTCTCCAATTCGAAGGCGGTGCGTGTTTTCTGATCCGTGCAGCTTGTTGCTATTCCGGGGCATTGGATTGGTCGCAAGGATTTCAAGCGCCGCGATGATCCGTGTCGCTAGCTTCAGTTCCAAGGATTCAAGCGCCTTTTGCGCCTTGTTGGAAAGCCTAACGTCGTAAGATGCCATTGGCGAGCAAGCGGTTTTTAACTTCTGCGAGCGGAATGCCCTCCTCATCCCGTTGCTCGGCAACAGCCGCGAGATCCACCAAATCCTCCATCAGTTCCTCGTATTCCGCGATCGGGATCAATGCAGCGACCTTGTTTCCTTGATCGTCGATGACGAATTGAGTGCTCATGGGGGTAAAATAGCCGGATGATCGTCTCAGTGCAAGCGGCCAGAATCACAGCCTGCGCCAGGCGTTTCCGTCCTGCAGCAGAAGATCGTCGGCTTCCTTCGGGCCCCAGGAGCCGGCGTCGAATTCGGCCATCGGCGGCGGGTTGTTCGATTGGTGCCAGGCGTGTTCGATGTGGTCGATGAACTTCCAGGCTTCCTCCACTTCGTCGCGGCGGGCAAACAGCGTGGCGTCACCGGCGATGGCGTCTAGCAGAAGTCGCTCATACGCTTCCGGGCTGGTTTTGCCGAAACTCGTGGCGTAGTGGAAATCCATCTTCACCGATTCGAGGCGCACGCTGTTGCCGGGGATTTTGGAAACCATGCGCAACGAGATGCCTTCGTCGGGTTGGATGCGGATGACGAGCACGTTGCCGCCCGGCACGCCGCCGCAGTCAGCGTTGAAAAGCACGCCGGGCGCGTCCTTGAAATGAATGGAGATCTCGGTGGATTTTTTCGGCAGGCGCTTGCCCATGCGGATGTAGAAGGGCACGCCGCTCCAGCGCCAGGTGTCGATGAGTAATCTAACTGCGACAAAGGACTCGGTGTTGGATTGCGGATGGATACGGTCCTCCTCGCGGTAGCCGGGCACCGGCACGCCATCGACGTGGCCGGCGGCGTATTGGGCGCGGACCACGTTGGCTGCGACTTTTTCCGGCGTGTCCCACTGGCGCAGCGAGCGGATGACTTTTACTTTTTCGTCGCGAACCCCATCTGCGGTTAGATCGGTGGGCGGTTCCATGGCCACCAGGCTGAGAAGCTGGAGCAGGTGGTTCTGGACCATGTCCCGCAGCGCGCCGGCGGTGTCGTAATAACCGCCGCGGCCGCCTTCCATGCCGAGGTTTTCGGCGCAGGTGAGCTGGACGTGGCTGATGTGTTTGCTGTTCCAGAGCGGCTCGAAAATCGCGTTGGCGAAGCGCAGCACCATCAGATTCTGCGCGGTCTCCTTGCCGAGATAGTGATCGATCCGATAGGTGTCGCGTTCCTCGAAGGTGGCGTTGACGACCTCGTTGAGGTGACGCGCGGTGGCGAGGTCGGTGCCGAAGGGCTTTTCGACAATCACCCGCGCCCAGCAACCGTCGCCGGCTTCGTTGAGTCCGGCATCCTTCAGGTGGATGAGGATGTCATCGAAGAACTCCGGGGCGGAGGCGATGTAGAAGAGGCGGTTGCCCTTGCCGCCGCGGGCCTCATCGATGGCATCGAGTTTTTCCGCAAGGCTTCGATAGCCATCGGCATCGGTGAATGCGGACTGGTGATAGCTCACCGTCCCGACAAACGGGTTCCAGACCTGTGGGTCATGGCCGGAGCGGGAAACCTTGCGGTTGATGTCCTCCAAGCCGGCGTGGAATTCGGCATCGGACTTTTCCCGGCGCGCGAAACCGATGATTTTCACCCCCGTCGGCAGGTCGCCGTCCACCGCGAGGTTATACAACGCGGGGATCAGCTTGCGGTGCGTGAGGTCGCCCGTGGCACCGAAGATCACCACGGTACAGGGCTCTGCCAAGGATCGGGCGACGAGGTCTTCGCGGAAGGGATTGCTCATGGAGTGGGCGGTAGATTCGACCATCAGGCACGGTGTGGCAAAGCCAAATCCGGGGTTCGAAGGCTTAAAGAGTCGCCACCGCTTCGCTGGTCATTCCGGTGAATGGCCAGCCCACCATGCCCAGCGCCGTCGGGATCGACCCCACCGGCATGCTGGTAGCCGAGGGATTCGATTGGGATCTGTGGCTGGGGCCGCGGCATCCCGGCGCTGGCCGCCGCACTTGATGCCGATGTGAGGCTCGCGGCCTTGCGCGTGACGGGCGGGATGAATTCCCCGGTCCTTGTTCCGGTGCCCGCCAAGGCGGCTTTCAATGGCCCGAAACCCCAACCCTTGGTCGCCCGCAACTCCCTTGCATCCATCAACGGGGCCGGGATCAACGATGCCATCTTCAAACCCATCGAACCAACCGCCGGCGCGGAGCGCTCCGGGCTGGCGCAAATCCTCCGCAATCGGGGGATTTGAGCACTGCGGGCAAAGGCCCGGTTACCACGGCAGCGGGAACGCGCGGTTGAAAGCGAAGACGCGCTCGCGGAGGGCGTGGAGTTTGGCGGTGTGGGTGTGATCGGCTAGAGCTTCCGCGATGAACTCGGCGACTTGTTCGACGTCGGCTTCCTTCATGCCGCGGGTGGTGACCGCCGGCGTGCCGATGCGGATACCGCTCGGTTTCATCGGGCTGCCGGTATCGAAGGGGATGCCATTCTTGTTCACCGTGATGCCGGCTTCGTCGAGGGCGTGCGAGGCGTCGGCGCCGTTGAGACCTTTCGGCCGCAGATCGACGAGCATGAGGTGGTTGTCGGTGCCGCCGGAAACGATGCGCAATCCATGATGGCCAAGGCGGGCGGCGATGGCCTGCGCGTTCTTGATGACCTGCTCCTGGTATTCCTTGAAGCCGGGTTTGAGGGCCTCGCCAAAACACACGGCCTTGGCGGCGATGACGTGCATCAGCGGTCCGCCCTGGATGCCGGGGAACACTTGCGAGTCGATTTTTTTCGCGAACTCCT
>CAMBPB010000012.1 GCA_945869465.1 Prosthecobacter debontii | reverse complement strand
GAGGGGAGCCATCCTGCGGCTTCACGACGCGGAAGTTTTCGAGACCCTCAACGCCGGCTTCCACCACCACAGCGCCAAACCCCACGCCGCCTTGCGCCTCCTCAAAACACCCCCGCCACAAATCAATTAACCAGACAACCGCCCTGGGGACCACGCTTACGGAACAGCAGCAGCAACGAGCCAAGGCGCGAGGAAAACGCAGCGCTCATGCGAAACTTGCGTGTCATGGGGATCAATCGGTTCATAATAATATATTTTGGATAGGTGTGATATTGTGTCAGTTGCAGCCGCAGCCGCCGCCCCCCACCCCGCCGCCGCCGTAGCTGGCCTCGCGGGAGAAGTAAGCGTGCTCGGTCATTGCCTTCTGGAGCGGATCGAGGGATTCGGCCATCACCGGCTTGGCGAGAACGCCGCGCTCGTAGGGTTTCACCCGAACCAGCGCCGGGGAACAGGCACTCACGACCGACAGCGCGATGACGCTGCAAAGGACAAGGACTGGACGTTTCATAAGGGTGTGACGGATAATCGGAGGTTCAGCGACTTTCTGCCAGAAGCGCGGTGATTTCCGACACATACTCGGCTTCGGTTTTTTCTCCGCGGAATCCGGTGTGGACGTGGCGGATCACACCCTTGCGGTCTACGAGATAACTGGACGGCATCGATGGCGGATTGAAGAATCCCGCGGCCTTGTGCGCGGAATCATGAACCAACGGAAACTTGGCGCCCATCTTTTCCGCGAACGCCTTGTGTTTCGCCGGATCGTCATCGACGCCCACGCCGATGATCACCAGACCTTTGGCAGCGAATTTTTCGTGCATGCGGTTGAGGCAGGGAAACGACGCTTTGCACGGTCCGCACCAGGAGGCCCAGAAGTCAACGAGCACGACCTTGCCCGAGGAGTTCGGAAGGGTCGCTCCGGGCAGGAGTTGAGAGAGCTTCGGCATCGGTTGTCCGGCTTTCGCGGATTCGGCGGCAGGCAGCATGAGGGTGGAACAACCAAGTGTGAGTGCGGCAACGATGGTTTTCATGGTGTGGAATGGGTTGGTTTTGTGAGAATGGGTGAAACGGAGCATCAGGCGGGTTTGACAAGGAAGCGCCCGAAGCCGCGGCTGCCGTCGATGCCGGATTCGGATTGGCTGCAGACTTCCACACCGCGGGCCAGCGAAGCGAGATGCAGCCCGGCGCGGGAACCGAGCACGAAGACCGCGGTGCTGTAAATTCCGGCTTCAAGACAGGACGGCGCGACAACCGTCACCGCACGCATGCCATTGGCCACGGGCCATCCGGTCCGAGGATCGAGGATGTGCCCGTAACGCACTCCCTGATAGATGAAATGACGGGCGTAATCGCCGGAAGCGGAAACGGCATGATCGGTGACGCCGAGCCCACCCCAGCAGTTTCCAGGCCGGCAGCCATCCTCGATGCCGACATGCCAGAACGGGTGTTTCCCGTTTCCGCCGAGAGCGAAGATGTCCCGCCCGAGATCAATGAGCGCATCGGCGATGCCGCTCTGACGGGCGATCTTGACGAGCTGGTCCACCGCGTATTCCTTGCCAAATCCGCCGAAATCGAACCCCATGCCGGCTTCCGGCAGCCGCACGGCGCCCGGACGACGCCGCACCTTCCGCCATCCCGTTAGGGCGAGCGCAGCTTTCACTTCGCAAGCTTCCGGGAGTTTCTGATGGACCTTCTTCCAATCCCACACGCGCAGCAGCGGCAGCAGGGTGGAATCGAGAATCCCGTCGGTCCGCTGATAGAGATCGTCCGCCAGATCGAGCATCCGTTCCATCCCGGCATCCACGCCGACCCAATCCCCACCCGCGGCGGAGTTGATGCGGGAAACCAGCGAGCCCGGCTGGAATCGGGAGAATTTCGCCTCGAACTTTCCGATCCACTCCAACGCCTCGGCGGCGAAGGCCAGCGCTTGCCGCTGGTCCGTCAACCGGAATTTGACCGAACACTTCGTGCCCAGCGCGTTGAACTCCAGGTGGCGGACGCCATTGGCGTCGGCCTGAAGCGGCGGTGCCTGGGATGTCGTGGTCATGAATATCCGTGCTCGTGTTAGAATTTCGCGCTGATGCCGAAGGTCCAGATGTCCGCGCTGATGTAGGCCTCGCCATGCAACCCCTACCACACGTTCAGTTCGATGATTTTCGCTGACTTTTCTTGCAATGCACATTCGGGAAGCGGTCGCAACACGGACAAATAGGTTTGGCCGAGTGGATTTTTAGGCGTTGCCACCCCCTTCCCTGTCTGGCAGCGTCGGCTCTCAAATGAGCGAACACCCGCGACGATCTCCCCTCACCCGCCATCCGGGCGAGGCCGCGCGAAGCCGGCGGGTATTTGCGCGTCCGGTCCGCCTCGCCGGCGTCCTGCTGGCGGTGGCTATGACGGGCGGATTGCCGGCCACCGGCGCGGGATTTTCCGGCTTCCTCAAACGATCCCGGCCGGATCGTTAGACCCTTGTCCCTTGCACGCGCATGCTTTCTCCTCCACCCGGTCACCCTTCAGAATTCATCCAACTCGCCGCGCAACTTGAGGGTGAGTTCCACTGGGATGAGTCGATGCGCCTGCTGTATGCGACGGATGCTTCCGAATACCAGGAATTGCCGGTGGCGGTGGCCTTGCCGAAATCGGAGGCGGATGCGCGACGCTTGCTGGAATTCGCCGCGCACCACGGCCTTGGCATCATCCCGCGGGCGGCCGGCACCTCACTCGCCGGCCAGGTGGTCGGCAACGGCATCGTGGTGGACATCGGGCGGCATCTCAACCGCGTCCTCGGCTTCGACGCCGCGCTCCGCCGCGCCCGCGTGCAACCGGGCGTGATCCGCGATGAACTCAACTTGTTCCTCAAACCTCATGGCGTGTTTTTCACTCCGGAAACCTCCACCGCCAACCGCGCGATGATCGGCGGGATGGTGGGAAACAATTCCTGCGGCGCCAACTCGATCGTTTACGGCGGCACCCGTGAGCATCTGGTGTCGGCCCGCGGTTTCCTCAGCGACGGCTCCGAAGTCACCTTCGGCCCGCTGACACGCGCGGAGTTCGCCGCCAAGTGCGCTGGGGCCGATTCGCTCGAAACCCGGATCTATCAGTTTGTGCGCGGCCTGCTCTCGGACGCGGAAAACCGCGCGCTCATTCGCGACAACTATCCCAAACCGTCTGTCACGCGCCGCAACACCGGCTACGCTCTCGATCAATTGATGGATTGCGCGGTTTTCGATCCGACATCGGAGCAACCGTTCAATCTCTGTCGCCTGCTCGCCGGTTCCGAGGGCACGCTGTTTCTTGGCGTCGAGTTCGAACTCAACTGCGAGCCCCTGCCACCCGCAGGTGCCTTGATGTGCGCGCATTTCGACAATGTCATCGATTCCCTCAAGGCCACCGTGATCGTCATGAGGCACCAGCCCTTCGGATGCGAACTCATCGACCGGCATATCCTGGAATGCACCAAGTCGAATCTAACACACTCGCAAAACCGTTTTTTCGTACAGGGTGATCCCGGCGCCGTCCTGGTCATCGAACTGCGGCATGCGGACCGCAGCCACATCGAGCGCGGGATGCGCGCCATCGAAAACGAACTGCGCGCCAGCGGTCTGGGATATGCGTTCCCGGTGCTTTGGGGCGACGATTGCAACCGTGTCTGGGATCTCCGCCGCGCCGGCCAGGGCCTGATGAATATCGTGCAAGGCGACGCCAAGCCTCGCGAGATCGTCGAGGACACCGCCGTCGCCGTGGACGATCTGCCGGCCTACATCAGCGAGTTCGATTCGCTCATGCGCGACAAATACGGCATCCATTGCGTTTACTACGCCCATGCCGGTGCCGGCGAACTGCACACCCGCCCGCTCTTCAATCTGAAAACTCCCGAGGGCCTCGCGATGTTCCGCAACATCGCCACCGACGTGGCCGCGCTGGTGAAAAAATACCGCGGCTCGCTTTCCGGCGAACACGGCGACGGCCGCCTGCGCGGCGAGTTCATCCAATTCATGGTCGGCGACGAGTGTTACGCGATGATGCGGCGGATCAAGGCAACCTTTGATCCTAACAATATTCTCAACCCCGGGAAAATCATCGACACGCCGCCGATGGACACCCACCTCCGCCATGAAGTCGGCCTGGTCGAAGCGGACTACAAAACGATCTTCGACTTCAGCGCCACGCAGGGTGTGCTGCGCGCTGCCGAGGCCTGCACCGGCGTCGGCGAGTGCCGCAAGTCCCACCTTGCGGGTGGCACCATGTGCCCGAGTTACATGGCGACGCGCAACGAGCGGGACAGCACCCGGGCGCGCGCCAACATGCTGCGCCATGTTCTAACTCATCCACGCGACGTCACCAACCCGTGGGACAGCGAGGAGATCAGGGGCGTCATGGACCTGTGCCTCTCGTGCAAGGCGTGCAAATCCGAGTGCCCGTCGAATGTGGATCTCGCCCGCCTCAAGGCCGAGTGGCAGCAACACGATCACGACACCCGCGGCGTTCCACTGCGCACGCGCCTCGTCGCCGGTTTCGCCACGATGATGCGCCTCGCCTCGCTGGCACCCTCCATCTACAATTGGAGTGTCACCTCCCCCACGGTTTCAGGCTGGATCAAGAAACTTTCCGGTTTCGCACCGGCCCGCAGCCTGCCCGGGCTTCACTCCACGACGCTGGCCGCATGGCACACTCGCCATGCCAATCCGCCCTCGATGATCTATCCCAACGGCCGCGTGCATCTCTTCTGCGACGAGTTCACCAATTACACCGACACCCCGGTTGGAATCGCCGCAATCGAGCTGCTCAATCGGTTAGGATACGAAGTGGCCATCCCCGCCCACGTCGAGAGCGGTCGCGCGCATTTTTCGAAAGGCCTCGTGCGCCAGGCGCAGAAACTCGCCATCCGGAATGTCGAATTGCTAGAGAACGTGGTCACCGACGCCGCGCCGCTGATTGGCATCGAGCCCTCGGCGATTCTGGGTTTCCGCGATGAATATCCCGACCTGATGCCAAGCCACCTGAAAGCGGCGGCGATGGCACTCGCCGGCCGGGCGCTGTTGATTGACGAATTCATCGCCCGCGAGGCCGACGCCGGCCGGATTTCCCGCGACGCATTTCACGCGGATGCCCGCGCCATCAAACTCCACGGCCACTGCCACCAGAAGGCGCTCGCCTCGGTGGTGCCGACGGTGAAAATGCTCGAACTGCCGGTGAACTATCAGGTTTCAATGATCCCCTCCGGTTGCTGCGGCATGGCCGGCTCGTTTGGCTATGAAGCGGAGCATTTCGAAGTCTCGCAGAAAATCGGCGAGCTCGTGCTGTTCCCAGCGGTGCGGGCGGCGGCGGCGGAAACACTGGTGGCCGCGCCCGGCACCAGTTGCCGGCATCAAATCATGGACGGCACCGGCCGCAAGGCGCTTCACCCGGTGCAAATCCTCCACGCAGCCCTGCGCTGAGATCGGGGGGCCCGCGGTGTGGCCGTGGTCCCTGAACTCCCCGGCGCTTTGCCTTGTGCATGAAGCCCCTGGAATTTTGCGTCACAATCGCCCCTTGACCCCGGCCCCTCCGCCCTTTACCTAGTCCGCCGCATGGGATTTGACACACTTGGGCTCTCCGCAGCCGTTCTGGAAGCCGTTGAGGAATCCGGATACACCACGCCCACGCCGATCCAGGCGCAGGCGATTCCGATTATCCTCGATGGAAAGGACGTGATTGGCGCGTCCCAAACCGGCACCGGGAAAACCGCCGCCTTCGCGCTGCCTACGCTTTCGAAAATCGAAAAACTCGGCAAACCGCAGATTCTCGTGCTCGAACCCACCCGCGAGCTGGCCCACCAAGTGGCCGAACAATTTGAAAAATACGGCAAACACACCGGCCTCAAGGTGGCCCTGCTCTACGGCGGCGTCGGCCTCGGCACGCAGTCCGAGCAACTCGCCGCCGGTGCCGACATCGTCGTCGCCACCCCCGGCCGCCTCGTCGATCACTTCTACCGCACCACCATGCGCTTCGGCGAAATCAAGGTGCTGATCCTCGACGAAGTGGACCGCATGCTCGACATGGGTTTCCTCCCGCAAGTCCGGAAAATCGTCAATCTGTGCCCTTGGGAAGGCCGCCAAACGCTGTTTTTCTCGGCCACCATGCCGCCGGCAATTCAGACCTTCGCCCAGTGGTGCCTCACCGATCCCCTCAAAATTGAAATCGCCCGCGCTTCGATCCCGACCACCGTCACCCATGCGTTCTATCCTGTCGCCATGGACCAGCGCGACGAACTGATGCTCGAACTCCTCAAACAAACCGACTACCACTCGGTGATGATTTTCACCCGCACCCGCAAGGAGGCGGACCAACTCACCCAGCTCATCAAATCCACCGGCCAGACGAAAGTCGCCGCGATGCACTCCGACATCAATCAGGTGGACCGCATGAAGGCACTCGCCGGATTCAAGGCGGGCGACTATGAAATCCTCGTCGCCACCGACGTTGCCGCCCGCGGCATCGATATCTCCGGCGTTTCCCACGTCATCAACTACCGCGTCCCGGAAAACGCCGAGGACTATGTCCACCGCATCGGCCGCACCGGCCGCGCCGAGGCCGAGGGTGACGCCTTCACCATCCTCACCGCCGACGAACTCGACTATGCGAAATCGGTCGAAATTTTCATCGATCAGAAAATCCCGCGGCGCAAGCTGGAGAACTTCGACTACATCTACACCGCGCTGCTCGACGATTCCCCGGGCAAAGCGGTCCGCAAGAAGAAGACCGGCGGCGGCAAAAAACGGCGCTGATCCGCTCCGGATCCGGAATTGCCCCGCTCATCGATAGCCAATGAAAACCCGGCACCACGCCGGATTTTCCAAGTTTCATTTCCCGGAAACTTGCCTATCTTGATTCACCCCCGCCGGATGACCCCTCGTCCGGCCTTTTCCCCATACCCCGATGAAACCGCCGCCACTGGACAACCCCATCACCTTCAGCCGTCCGCATCTGAAGTTTTCACCCCGCTGGCTCATCACCATTCCGGTAGTCATCTTCGTGCTGCTCGGTGTCTTTTCGTGCTTTTACACCGTGGGTGCGGACTCCGTCGCCGTGGTCCAGAGGTTTGGAAAATACTTCTACGTCGCCGATCGGGGCCTGCACTTCAAACTCCCCTACGGCATCGACACCGCGACGGTTATTCCGATGCGCAGACAACTCAAACTCGAGTTCGGCTTCGGCAGCGGCGAAGCCACCAATCACGACCAGATTGGCAGCGAGCCCGACAAGGAGCGGGACATGGTCACCGGCGACCTCAATGCCGCGAATGTCGAATGGATCCTGCAATATAGCATCACCGGTCCTGAGCAATATTTATTCAATCTCCGCGAGCCCGGCTCCACCTTGCGCGATCTAACAGAAAGCGTGATGTGCGAGGTGATCGGCGACCGCACCGTGGACGAGGTTCTCACCATCGGCCGCAATGAGATCGAGGTGGAATCCCTGAAGCGCCTGATCGAAATCCTGAAACAGCTCAACATGGGGATCTCCGCCGAACAGATCCAGCTCAAGAACGTGCATCCGCCCGACTTGGTGCAACCCTCGTTCGATGAGGTGAACCGCGCCCTGCAGGACCGTGAAACGGTCATCAACAAGGCCAATGGCGATTACAACCGGGTGATTCCGAAAGCCAAGGGCCTCGCCGAACAACGGATCTCCGGCGCGGAGGGCTACGCCGTCCAACGCATCAACGAAGCCGAAGGCGACGTGGTCCGTTTCAAAGAACTGCTAACCCAGTATGACAAGGCCCCCGCCATCACCAAGCAGCGGCTCTATCTGGAAACCATGAACGAGGTGCTGCCGAAACTCGGCCCGAAAATCATCATCGACGAGGACGCCAAACAGTTCCTGCCGCTTCTGAACCTCAATAAGGGATCGTAACGAATTTTTCCAACCTTCATTCCCCATGAAATCCCTGATCACTCTCCTTGCGCTGGGCGGCGCAATTATCATCTTCGCCAGCAGCGCCTACACCGTAGATCAAACGGAGCAGGTCTTTATCACCGAGTTCGGCAAACCCGTGGGCGAAGCGATCAATGCCAACCCCGAAAAAAACGAAGCGGGCCTGCATTTCAAAAAGCCCTTCATCCAACAGGTGAACCGCATCGAAAAACGCATCCTCGAGTGGGACGGCCCGGCCACCGAGATGCCGACCCGCGACAAGCTCTACATCACCGTGGACACCTTCGCCCGCTGGCGCATCTCCAATCCCAAAACCTATTTCGAAAAACTCCGCGATGAACGCACCGCCCTCTCCCGGCTGGACGACATCATCGGCAGCAAAACCCGCGACATTATCGCCGAAAACGATTTGATCGAGGTGATCCGCAGCGAAAAGGACCGCAAACCCGAACGCGACGAAGCCCTTGCCGCGGCCAACCCCAATCTCGGCACACTCCCGCCGATCCAATACGGCCGCAGTGTCCTCACCGAGCAAATCCTCAAGGCCGCGCAGCCCAAAGTCCGCTCATGGGGCATCGAACTGCTCGACGTCCGCTTCAAGCGCATCAACTACAAACCCGGCGTGATCGAGAAAATTTATGCCCGCATGTCATCCGAGCGCGAACAGATCGCCGAGCGCTTCCGTTCCGAAGGCGCCGGCGAGGCCGCCAAAATCATCGGCCGCAAGGAGCGCGACCTGCTCTCCATCGAGTCCGGCGCCTACCGCAAGGAACAGGAAATCAAAGGTAAGGCCGACGCCGAGGCCACCGGCATCTATGCCTCCGCCTACAGCTCCAGCCCGACCGCCGCGGATTTCTATCAATTCGTGAAAACCCTCGAAACTTATCAAAAAACCCTCGGCAAGGACAGCACCGTGATCCTGACCTCGGACAGCGACCTGTTCCGCCTCTTCAAACACATCGAAAAGCCCGCGAAGCCGTAATCGGCCGCCATTCGCACCCGCTCCTGCCGGTGATCGACGGTCCCGCGACTTACCAAAGAATCCGCTATGCGGGACCTTGGCTTGCACATCTCTCATGGGCGGGCGGGTTTGGAATCCCGCGCTCCCAGCGCCTCATTGCCCGGGCAAAAATCCGCCGTAGGTTCCGGCTGAGAGTGTGGCAGAATCCTTGACAGCAGCCTCATTTTTAGAAAAGCGATCAGGCCGTACCCGAACCCAGAATCCCCTCTTCAATGATTCTGCCAAAGGTCCATCGCGGACTCTTCAATGATTCTGTCAAAACCGCATCCATCAGCATTCGGGATTGAATCCCGGGCCGTCCCGCGCTGTACTCTCCCGATGCCGAAACTCCGGAATTCCGCAAAATCGCCCGCCGCCGCCGCCGCCGATTCGCTCGCCACCGCCCTGCACATCGGCGCGAGTTCGGTTTCCATGATGGTCGCGGAACGGCGGGCCGACGGAACGCTCGTGCCAATCGATTTCCTCGAACAACCGGCCCCGGTGGCCCGCGACATCTTCCGCCAAGGCAGCGTCAGCCTCTCGACCACCGAGCGCGTGGTCGCGATCATCAAGGGCTATCAGAAATCCCTCGCCGAACTCGGGCTCGACCCCCACAACGTCACCCGCGCCGCGGCGACCAACATCCTCAGCGAGGCACGCAACCACGACACCTTCATGAACCGCATCCGCATCGCCTGCGGCTTGCGCGTCGGCACCATCGACGACGGCGAAATGACGCGGCTGATCTATCTGAAAACCCGCCGCCGCCTCCAGCATCTGCCGGCGATGCGCAATGACAACACGCTGGTCATCCACGTCGGCCCCGGCAACACCCGCGCCCTGTTGTTCCAGAGCGGCCGCATCACGCGTTACACCAGCTACCGGATGGGCACCCACCGCACCCGCGAGGCGGTCGAGGGTTCGCACGCCGAAGGCACCGCGCTGCTCCGCGTGATCCGTGAACATGCCTTCGGCAACCTGGCCCAGATCCGTTTCGATTATTCCGACGTCACCATCGATGGCCTGGTCATCATCGGCTATGAGATCCAGTCGGTCACCAGCTCGCTGGCCAAATCCGGCAAAGCGTGCACGCTCAAGAAGCTGCGGCAGTTCACCGCCGACGCCGCCGGCATGAGCGATGTGGAACTCGTCAAACACTACCACCTCGACTATCAGACGGCTGAAGCACTGCTGCCGTCCCTCGAGATCAACCTCGCCGTCGCGGAAACCCTCAAACTCAACGAGGTCCACATTCCCGCGAGCGAATACGAGCAGGGGTTGCTGCACGACCTGCTCGTTTCACGCGAACTCACCGGTGCCTTCGCCGAGGAGGTGCTGCGCTCGGCCCGAATCCTGGCGGAACGCTATCAGTCCGACCCCAGCCACGGCGAACACGTCGGCAACCTGTGCGCCAAACTCTTCGACGAACTGCCCGATCTCCATCACCTCACGCCGCATGACGCGCTGTTGCTGCAAGTGGCCGCCATCCTCCACGAAGTCGGCACCTACGTCAGCCCACGCGCCCACCACAAACACTCGGAATACCTCATCCTCAATTCCGAAGTCTTCGGGCTCGACCGCCTGGACGTGACCATCGTGGCGCTGGTCGCCCGCTACCACCGCCATTCCGGCCCCGTGCTCGACCACCCGAGGTATGCGGCCCTGAGCACCGACGACCGCATCCGGGTCTCCAAACTCGCCGCCCTGCTGCGGGTGGCCGACGCCTTGGAACGCACCCATGCCCAGCGCGTTTCCCAGATCGAAATCCGCCGCGAATCCAGCAAACTCCGCCTGCGTCTCCCCGGTCTGGCCGACGCCGCCGTCGAGCGCCTCACGATGACTTCCAAAGCCGATCTCTTCGAACAAGTCTTCGGCCTCAGCGTCGTCATTGATGAAGACAGTTGAAGACGCTCTAAGACCCAAGACTTGCAGACACAGGACCCAAGAGAAGAAAAAGATCCGCCGAACCGCTGCCTTCCTCTCAATTCTCAACTTTCAATCCTCTCCCATGCCTCCCTTCCTCAACCGCGAAATTTCCTGGATCGAGTTCAACCAGCGCGTGCTCAATGAAGCGTTGCGTGACGATCAGCCGCTGTTGGAGCGGGTCAAATTCCTGGCCATCACCGCATCCAATCTCGACGAATTCTTCCAGGTGCGCATCGGCGGGCTGATGGCGATGCGCCGCAGCGGATTGAAGACAGCCGACGCATCCGGCCTCACTCCCGCGCGGAATCTAGCCGCCCTGCGCCAGCGCATTCTGCAAATGACCGCGGACCAATACGCGCTGTTCAACGACACCCTCATCCCGGCGCTCAAAAAAGCGGGCATCCAACCGCTGCACCTGAAGGAACTCTCCGTCGAGCAGGGCGCGCAACTCGCCGCGACCTTCGACGATCTCATCTATCCGTTGCTCACGCCGCTGGCCGTCGATCCTCTCGAACCGGCACCGGTGGTTCCGGCGCTTCAAGTCATCCTCGCCTGCCGCCTGCTGGACCCCGAAACCAAGGTCACCCGCCACGCATTGATCCCCATTCCGGAAACCCTCGGCCGCCGCGTGCCCGTCACCAAGGACGGCGAAACCCACGCCTTTCTCCTCATCGAGGACCTCGTCGCCGCCCACGCCACCCGGTTTTTTCCCGGTGAAACCATCGCCGCGACCACCGCCTTCCGCGTCACCCGCAATGGCGACATCGCGGTGCAGGAGGAGGATGCCATCGACCTCGCCGGCGAGATGGAGGATGTTCTAACCGCAAGATTGTTCGCCGACACCGTCCGGCTGGAACTCCGCGCCGACGCGCCCCGCGACCTCGCGGCCATGATCCACAAAGTCACCGCCGCGGGTCCGCAGGAAATCTATCGGGTGGACGGGCCGCCCGGGCTCGCCTCGTTCATGGAACTGGCGTTTCTGCCGGACTTCGACCACCTTCGCGACCCGGATTGGCCAGGGCAGAACTCGCCGGCCATCGCGCCGGGCGCCTCGATGTTTGAAACCATCGCCTCCGGAGACGTGATGCTGTTTCACCCTTACGAATCGTTCGAGCCGGTGCTGCGCCTGTTGGAGGAGGCCGCCAGCGATCCGGACGTGGTGGCGATCAAACAGGTCCTCTATCGAACCGCCAAAAAATCGCGGATTATCGACGCGCTCATCACCGCCGCCGAGAACGGCAAACACGTCACCGCCCTTGTCGAGTTGAAAGCCCGCTTCGACGAGGCCCGCAATCTCGACCGTGCCGACGAACTTCAGCGTGCCGGAGCCCAGATCGTTTACGGCGTGAAAGGCCTCAAGACCCACGCCAAGATCTGCATGATCGTGCGCCGCGAGTCCGGCCACCTGCGCCGCTACGTCCACCTCGGCACCGGCAACTACAACGAGACCACCTCCAAGCTCTACACGGATCTATCGTATCTCACCTGCAAGCCGGAGTATGGCAACGACGCCTCGCTGTTCTTCAACGCCGTTTCCGGCAGATCCAAGCTGCTGCGATTCCAACGCCTGATCCCCGCCCCCACCGCGATCAAACCAACATTGTTAGATCTCATCACCGGCGAGGCGGAACGCGCGAAACAAGGGCTACCCGCCCGCATCGTCGCCAAGGTCAACTCACTGCAGGACCCGGAAATCATCCACGCCCTCTACAAAGCCTCCCAAGCCGGCGTGGAAATCAAACTCAACGTCCGCGGCATCTGCTGCCTCAAACCCGGCGATCCGAAACACTCGAAAAACATCGAGGTGGTCTCCATTATCGACCGTTTCCTCGAACACGCCCGCCTCTTCTATTTCCACCGGGGCGGCGATGCGGAGCTATACATTTCCTCTGCCGACTGGATGACCCGCAACCTCGAAAAGCGGGTGGAACTGATGATCCCGATCGAACAAGCCCCGCTGAAACGCCGCCTAGTGCGCATTCTCGAGGCCTTTTTCCAAGATAACACCCAGGCCTCCCGCCTGCTGCCGGACGGCAGTTCCCAGCGCATCGTCCGGGCCAAGGGCCAGAAGGCATTCCGCGCCCAGGAATATTTCTATCAGCAAGCGCGCAAGGCCGCCAAAGCCCGCGAACACGAACGCGCCATGACCTTCGAGCCTCACGTGCCGGCGAAATGACCCGGCCAGAACCCAACAAGCGCGCGGGAATCGGTTCACGAGCTAGCGCCCCAGCGCGACGATGTAGAAATGGCGCATGGCGGGCGAATCGCTCACAGTTTTCAAACACGGCGTGGCGGTTGAGTCCCAACCGCCACGCGTCTTCACTGATTGGATTTGTCGAACGCGGCGTCAAACGCCACGTTGCTGCCCGGGAAATCCAGGCTGCGGACGAAGCTCGCCGCTTCGGCCCCGCCGTGGACGCGGTCCATGCGGATGTCCTCCCACTCGACCGATAGCGGCCCGCGGTAACCGACGTCATTGAGCGCGACGATGATGTCTTCGAACTCGATGTCACCGCGGCCGGGCGAACGGAAATCCCAGAAACGCCGGGCGTCGCCGAAATCGGTGTGGCCGCCGAACACTCCGACCGTGCCATCACCATGGCCCCACCAAGCGTCCTTCATGTGGGCATGGAAAATCCGCGGGCCGAACTCGCGGATGAATTTCACATAGTCCACGCCCTGATAGCCGAGGTGCGAGGGATCGTAATTGAAACCAAAACGCTTGTGATTGCCCACCGCCGCCAGCGCGCGGTGGGAGGAGGCGATATCGAAGGCGATTTCAGTCGGATGGACTTCCAGACCGAAGTTCACATCGAGCTTGTCGAACGCGTCGAGGATGGGCAGCCAGCGTTTGGCAAAATCCTTGAAGCCTTTTTCATAATACTCCTGCGAGGTTGGCGGGAACGCGTAGATCGAGTGCCAGATCGAAGACCCGGTGAAGCCGTTGACCACGGCGGGGAAATCGTCCTTGCCATTGCGTTCGGGCTTGGCGTTGAAAAACGCGCGGGCGGCCTTGCCGGTGACGATCATTTTTTTCGCGGCACGTTTGCGGACGCCTTCGGGATCGCCATCGCCCCACACGTCGGCGGGCAGAATCGCCTTGTGGCGCGAATCGATGAGGTCACAGACCGCCTGGCCGACAAGGTGGCTGGAGATCGCGTAACAGGTGAGGCCGTTGTCGCCTAGCAACTCCCATTTTTCCTTCACGTAGGATTTGCTGGAGGCGGCGGCATCGACGTCGAAATGATCACCCCAACAGGCGAGTTCGAGGCCGTCGTAGCCCATTTCGTAGGCGAGCGGGGCGAGTTTTTCGAGCGGGAGGTCGGCCCATTGGCCGGTGAAGAGTGTGACGGGTCGTGACATGGTCGTTAGGATGGTTGTTGGACGCAAGCAAGTTGCGGGAAAGCCCCGCCCGCATCAATGAAAAACGCACCATCCGAAGCCGGTCTTTCGGCAAGCGGTTTGTTTCCAAGCACCCTCGAATCAGGGGGCGGACGTCGGTTTCCGCAAATGCGATGGCCCTTCGAAACGAGCATCATCGCGAGGCCATGGCCGCTCAACGTCCGCGGCCGCCACCGGGTCCGCCGCCGCCCCAGCCACGGCCTTCGATGATGCGTTGCTTCGCCTCATTGGAGATGGTGGTGGATTGCTCGACATAAGCCTTGGCCGCAGCGGGATCCTCGCGCATCCAGCGCACGGCGGCGATCCCGACGCTGCGACTGCGGTCGCCTTCGTCAGTGATGGTCTCCGCGACTTTGATTAGATCATTGGGTTCGGCGCTTTGATTGCTCCAGATGTAGGTTTGCAACGCGCTGTCCCGGACGTCACCGGCTGCGTAGGAATTGGCGAAAGCAAGGGCCGCCGCCGAATCCTGCACCACCCAGGTTGAGATCAGCGAGCGCATCGCATCCTGTTGGGCGTCCTTGCTGTCCTGTTGTTTCAGGAAATCCGCGGCCGCCTGAGGGTCGGTTCGGGCCAAATCCTCGACCACCTCGGCAATGGCGCCATCCTTGGCCTCACCTGCTTCCATCAGCGCCACCTGTGCGGCCGCTGCTTGCGGCTCGCTGTTGGAAAGTCCGCCAATCGCCGACGCAAGCGCCTCGGCCTGATCCTCGGCCGGAAGCGAGCGGATCCAAGTCTGGGCCGCGCTGAAATCGAGGGCACCGTAGTGGCCGGCGATCGAGCGGTAGGCGTCACCCTTGTCATCGGATTCCATCGACGCCACCATTTCAGCCGCCTTGCGGGGATCGGTTTTGGCGACTTCCCCGACGACGGCGGTCATTGCCTTGCTTTTCTCGGTGGTTAGAGTGCCGGCCCATGCCAAGGCTGCGGCGGGGTCCTGGCGGGCCCATTCGCTGGCGATGATCGAAGCGGGACCCATGCCACCCATCGGCCCGCGGCCGCCGCCCATCATGTTCATCATGGCGAATTCCCGGGTATTTGCCTGATAATATTTGGCCGCGTTGGCCGGATCCACACTGGCCCAACTCTGAAGGATCGTCGGGCGCACAAAACCGCCCGCCATGCCCATCGTGTTGGAAAACGCCATCGCGGCCGTGGGATCGACTTCCGCCCACCGTCCGAAGAGCAGGAACGAAGCCATGATGCGTTCGTTCATCGGGAGCTTGTCGAGCTTGCGGGCTTCGTCCTCCAGTTGTCCGGGAGTGAGACCGGAGTAGAACGCGAGCAAGGCCTGAATGCGGTTGGAACTGCCCGGCATTCTGGCGATCGCCTCGGTTCCACCGGCGCGGCTTCCACGTTTGCCAGGATCGTTCGAAGCAGAGTCGGGACGGTTCGACGAGCGGGTTTTGCGGGTTGAATTCTCAACTGCGGCACGGTCCCCGGTGGAAGGGGAACTCTTGCCGGAAAGGTAACCGCCAGCGGCTCCCACCACCAACGCCGCCGCAGGGAATATCCAGGAATTTTTCATAAGGTCAAAATAAGGTCTTGGTTAAACCTCTGCCGCCGCGAACGGTTGCTTGGTTTTTTCATCCATGCCCGAACGGGCCATGGCGGGCGGGCGCTCCTGGCTCCTGGCTCCTGGCTCCTGGCGCACTCGGCGCAGCGGGCTTCTGCCGGCCAGCCGCCTTTCGCTAGGGAATCCAGAGAGCGCCTGAATCCCGGGATCCAGTTGCCCTCGCGGACGAGTTGCCGGCCGTCCCGCGGAAACTCCGCCGAAGGCAGAACCCGCTCCGCCAGATGAAAACACAGCCATGCCCGCCACGCGCGGATTTCCGCGCGGGGACCGCTCATCCGGCTGGCGAGATGTTGAAAATGCCTCACGGGATTCCCCAGATAGCCACAGGCTCCGGTCGAGGCCTGACAGAGCATCCACCGCAATGCCTGATAGGGCGGCGGAGGGAACACGAGTGCCGGGTTTCCATCCGGCAGATCGGCCATCCAGGCCTTGTCGAGCTGAAGAATGGCCTGCGCGGGTTTTCCGGAAATCCACTGCGACTGGGCGTAACGCAGCGCGTCCTGATAGAACTCCGCCCCGCGCTCGCGGCCATGCCTGCGGGTCAGGGCGAAATCGTGGATTTCACTGACATCAGGCAGCCATGGGCACGGCGGATTCACGGGGTGACTTTCCGGGCCGTCCGGTCGGGAGACCAGAAAAATCCATGCGGAACTTTTGAGCAAATCCACGCGGTTTCAAGGCTTGCATCTGATCGGGGATCATCAATTGTCCCCGCCGCATGAGCCCTTTAGAAGGAAAAGTATTAGTCGCACAGGGTGGCGGACCCACCCCCGTGATCAACCAAAGCATTGTTGGCGTGGCCCTTGAGGCCCGCAAATTCAGCCAAGTGACCTCCATTTACGGAGCCGTCCATGGCGTGAGGGGGATCGTCGAGGAAAACTTCGTCGATCTCACCCGTGAAACCACCCACAACCTCGAACAAGTCGCCAACACCCCGTCGTCGGCCTTGCTCTCCACCCGCGACAAACCGGACGAGGAATATTGCGCCCGGATGTTCAAGGCGATGCAGGCCCACGATATCCGTTATTTCTTCTACGTCGGTGGCAACGATTCGTCGGACACGGTGCGCATCGTCAACGAGCAGGCCAAGGAAGCGAACTACGAATTGCGCGCGATCCACATCCCCAAGACCATCGACAACGACCTGATGGAAAACGATCACTGCCCGGGTTTCGGCTCCGCCGCACGTTATGTCGCACAGGCCTTCACCGGCGTGAATCTCGACAACCGGGCGCTGCCGGGAGTTTACATCGGCGTGGTGATGGGACGCCACGCGGGGTTTCTCACGGCCGCCTCGGCGCTGGCGCGCAAATACCTCGATGACGGCCCGCACCTCATCTATGTGCCGGAACGCGCGTTCGACACTGACAAGTTCCTCGCCGATGTGGACCGGATTTACGCTGAGCACGGTCTTTGCACCATCGCCGTTTCCGAAGGAATCTCCGATGCCCACGGGGTGCCGATGATCAGCAAGCTGATGGGCGAGGAGGAACGCGACGATCATGGGAATCTCCAGCTGTCGGGTTCCGGCGCTTTGGGTGACTTGCTCTCCCAGACCATCAAAAAAGGTCTCAACATCAAACGCGTGCGTTCGGATACCTTCGGTTACCTGCAACGCAGCTTCATCGGCTGCCGTTCGGATCGCGACGCCCACGAGGCCCGCGAAGTCGGCGAGAAGGCGGTGCAGTTCGCCATGTGGGATAACGTCGATGGCTCGGTGGTGATCCGGCGTCCGGTGCTGGATTACAGCGTCGATTACGATCTGGTGCCGCTCTCGAAGGTTGCTGGCAAGACCCGCCACATGCCCGACAACTTCATCAACGAAACTGGCAACGGGGTGACCGAGGACTTCATGAATTACTGCCGTCCACTGCTCGGATCAAATCTTCCGATCTCCCACCGCCTGCGTGCTCCGGCAGTTGCGAAAATCCTGCATAAATAGACAGAACTCTTTGGTTTTGAGTTTTTAGCACATAAAAAAGGGCTGCGCCAAGTGGCGGAGAGATTTAGTCCCGATAGCCACGAACCACGGTGGGGAACGCAAACCAACCACTGAAACACTGAGCACCACTGAGAGTCTTGATTTTTCCGAATTTTCAGTGGAATCAGCGGTGTTCAGTGTCTCAGTGGTAAAACGACTCGGATTCACAGAATGACGCTCATTCCGGCGAAACCGACTCGCTATCGCCCGCGACCCGGGTGAGGCGCTCTCGGATCGAAACGAGTGTTTCACGAGCACTTCCCTGAAGTTCCCCCGCCATCAAACGGTCGATTTCGGCCAGAACCTTGCGATCTTCTTCCCGCCGCGAAGCGATCGAATGGGTGACATCGGCAGCGGTGATCAGCCAGTTGCCGTGCAAGAAATTGCCATTGGGAAACAGTGCCGCAAAATATTCCAGTTCCGCAGGACCATGATTGGGAGCGGACACATAACGTGTGAATAACTCCCGCTGGGCAGGATCGGTGACATCCAGGCGCGACATCAGCGAGGCCCGCTGATCCGGCGGAAGTTCTGGCAACGCCTGGCCCGCTCCGAACGATTGCACCAGCAACGACGGATCGCGAACAAGCATGCGGTCCAGCGCCATCAAGCCAGCGCGAGCCAGCGACGAATTCCCGGACGCCGCCGCTTCTCCCAGCAAACGAGCGATCGTATCAAACATCTGCTTATCAACCAGAAGCACAGCGGCATCAAGAGCTTCGAGAAATCCGGCCGACGGATTAGCGGACCAATCTTGTGTTTGAATCATTCGTTCCAAACAAGAGCGAATCTCGTTTTTCAAGTCACCGTCGAGGTCGTTTGACGCCACATTCCGCAGCGCCAAGGCATATTCGTCAGGCGATTTCGAGTCATTCATGATTGCGCGAGCCACCTCCAGCGCCGCCAACGGATCGACTGTGAGCAACAGGTCCAACAAGGCCGTGCGGAGTGTGGGCGTCAGCTCCATAATTCCCTCTGGTCCCACGACGAAGGGCAAATCCGTGGCGGCGTCCTTTCCCGATTTCAAAAATGCACTGATCGCCGCTGCCGCGCTTTCCGGATCGGCACCCCGGATTCCATCCCTCAGTTCCTGCAGGATTGTCCTGGATTGCTCCTCACCGCCCGCAGCACGAAAACGCTCCAGGCAGTGTTCGATCAAGCGGGCCACATTTGAATCCGGAGCACCCGCAGGTCTGGCGGGATCATTTCCCGGATTTGCCTGGGCGGGCACCCCGCGCGGCGCTCGGTTTGCCGGGGACGATCGCCGGTTTTCCGAAACCGTTTCCTGCGGTGCGGGGGATTGGCGGACTTTTCCCGCCGGCCTGAAAATCCACCCGAGAAGAAGAACCAACGCCGCAGCGCCACACAAGAGGATCCGCCGCCGGGATTTCATTCTAGCGAAAAGACCTCACTGGGTGATGATTTCAAGCGAACAACTCTCGAAGGTCGCTGTAACGCCCGCCACGACATCCCGCAGCCGGACTTCCCATGTTCCGGCCTCGGCGCATCCTCGGAAGGTATCGGAATAATCCGCAGCGACGAGGGTCAGATCGGCTGCCGTCCCGCCAGGATGCCTGGAGATCCAGCGCATCCGCCCGCCCGGCGATTTGAGATAAATCTCCAAATCACCGGGTCGCCCGGTCTTCACTGACAAACTGAGTTTCAGTTGTTTGACGGAACCGGACGATCCCGAGAACTCGAGTGGAACCGAGGCAAATGATCGGCTTGCATCCGCCAATTCAAAGGGCGCGGAATTGCTCAACGCAACTGCCGGGCCTGCCTCGGCCAACGCGGAGTCCGCCATTGCGTCCGTGGAAGCATCCAGAGCCACCACCCCGGCTGATTTCCTGGACCCGGAAACCAGGATGCCGGCAAGATAGTCCAGCCCTGTTGCCTCATCCTGAACGAAAACCGGGCCACCGCTGTTGCCGGGGCCGGTCGAGACATTGTCGAAGCCGTGATAGGCACCGGATACACGCCGCGCCGCGTAATCGAACCAATCCGTCGCATGCTGATAGGAGCGCCCGCTTTTCCCAGTGTAGTCGCTCCTAGCGGGATAACCGACCACTCGCTTCAGGCTCGCGGATCGAAGAACTGGGCTTCCGAGTGGCCACCAACCCACGGCCGGACCGAATCCGCTATTTCCATAAAGAATTGTGAAGTCCGATGCGAAGGCCTGCTTGGAGCTGGATCCGTGCGCTTTGACGCCGGAGGAATAACTGGTGAAGTTTAGCAATCCACGCGGGGAAACTCCGTCCCGCCTGCGGGGGTAGTCTTTTCCATCGTAGGCGCGATGGAAGGAGTAATTCGTGGCCCATTTGCCGCTGTTATAGAACAGGTGGGCACAGGAGTAGATCAATTTCGAGTCCCGCGCGATCACCGCGCTGCCCCGATACCAACCGCCGGCGACATAACTATCCATGAATCCAGTCGATTCATCGACCAGCCCGGGTATCGGGTAATACACCTGCCCCAACGCCACAGGGCTGGGCAGACCAGACAGCAAAAGAACACCGACCAAAGTGAAAAATGGATGTTTCATGGATTGCGAAGCATTCCTTGCACGTTTACTTGCGGGATGGGAAGACAATCTCCCGGATTTTCCAACCAGGGTTCTTACCTGTCCAACTCGATTTTGTAGCGGGGCAGTGAAGGATCGATTTCGCGGCTCCAGGCATCGATGCCACCGCGCATGCCAAACGTTTGTTTTAAACCATGCCCACGAAACCAAGCCACCTGATCGAGCACATTGCCGCCGCGATGATCGTAGAGCAGGATTGGCGATTCTGGATTGCACGCAAAAAGCTCTTGCTGAATATCTTGAGTGAATAGTTCCGAATTTTTGATGACTACGGCCGCGTGTTCCTCGCGGGTCCGGATATCGATCAAACGGAATGCCCCGAGGGTCTCTTGAAGCGCGGCGGGTTCCAGCAACATGGCGGAATCGTGGACGTGACTTGCGCGGAGGTGGGCCAGCACCTCGGTCACCGGAAGCTCCGAACGTTCGCACAATTGAGCCAGCGTTTCCTCATTGGAAAACGCACAACTCTGGCAACCGCCGAGGTGGTAACGGGCAAACAGCGCCCGCTTGGCTCCAGGAAGTACTTCGAGAATCTCAGCCATCGGAGTGTCGGCGGAAAGGGCGTCGGGTGGCATGGCGGAACGATAGCATGCCCAAGCCCGATGGCACGCCGGTATTTTCCGCTGTTTCCAAAGTGCTTCCCGTGGAATAAACTCACGCCATGCCGAGGGAACGCGATCCTGACGAAGTGAAAATCTACTTTTTGCCGAATCTGATGACGGCCTGCAACCTCGCGTGCGGATTCTTCGCCGTGCTGATGATTTTCAAAGGTCTCATCGAGGTGCAGGTCGAAATGTCGGTCAAAGGTCCCCTTTCCGCGAAGGAATACTACGAGTTCACCCATCGATACTATGAATATGCGATCCTGTTGATTTTCGGGTCCTGTTTATTCGATCTGCTCGATGGCCGGTTGGCCCGACTCGGCGGCCAGGATTCGCCGTTCGGTCGCGAATTCGATTCCCTGGCCGACATCATTTCCTTCGGCATGGCTCCGGCAATGTTGTTGTCACGCGCCGTGCTTTTTCCGCTCGGCAACATTGGCTGGGGAATCGCCCTAGTCTATCTGGTCTGCGGCGCGATGCGGCTGGCGAAGTTCAATTGCCTGGCGCTTCTGCCAAAAAGAGCGGGCGATTCGGGCGATTTCCGCGGCCTGCCGATCCCGATGGCCGCGGGTTTCATCGCCTCGCTCACCTTCCTGCTGATCGACCTGCATAAAAATGATCACGAACTCAAAATCTGGAAATACGTGCTGGCCGGAGCCATGCTCGGCCTCTCGCTGCTGATGATCAGCGACATCCGCTATCCGAGTTTCAAAAAGGTCGGTTGGCGGACCCGCGGCACCCTGGGCGCGATCATCATCGCCGTGCTGGTGATCTACATCACCGTGCAGTTCCGCTACATCATGCCTGTCGTGCTGTTCAGCATGTACCTGTTATATGGCATGATCCGCCCGTGGATTTCCCAAAAAGTGAGGAAGGAAATCGAGGTCGAGTCGGACGGTGACGACGACCCCGCGATCTCCGAGGATCTTGCGAACCGGCCTGAATGATGACCGAAGAGCCCTCGAAACGCCCCACGTGGGTGACCCTGCTGCTTGTCATTCTGCCGCTCTGGCTGGTGGTTTCAGGCGGCGTTGCGGTCTGGTATTTCCTGCGCCAGGATGAAAAACAGGCCCAACTGGAGCAACCGCGATTCGCGCAGTCCGTGGCGGTTCCGGCACTGGCGGATGATTTGAAAAAACTCGTGGAAGTCATCGGCGAGCGCAACGGCGCGGCGGAAAACGCCGCGAAAAATCTCACCCGCACGACGTCGATGATCGATGGCCTGCTCGGCCCTTCCAACACGGGCTACACCATCCACCAGGTGCGCGGCCCCGCCGAGTGGCCCTTGCTGCGGGTGACCATCGCCGGGAAAAACCCGGAGTCTCCCGCAATCTGGGTGCTCTCCTCGTATGACAGCCGTCCGGGGTCTCCCGGAGCCGAAGCCAATGCCACGGGTTTGGCCGCCACTTTGGCAGCAGCCCAAGCCCTTGCAGGTGATAAACCCAACATGAATGTGCATTTCGTGTTCCTGCCCCACGCCAACGATCCCGCGTCCCCGGTGCTGGAAACTGCTGCAAAATTCAAGGAATTGGCAGGCTCCGCGGGAATGCCCAAGGCGCTGCTCTGCATCGAGGCCATGGGTGCCGGTGACTCCCTGTGGCTCAGCTCCCGGGACACCGCCGCGCCGCCCCTCACCTTGGTCCATGGCCTCGGCGAGGTGCATGGTGCCGAGGTCGTTTGCCTCGGCGAGGATGTGGACCTTGCCAGCGTCTTGTTTGAAATGAACCTCCCTGCGGTGCGCGTCGCCACCCGACCCATGATCCTGCCTGACGAACCCGACGACCAACTCCCCTCTCCCACCACCGTGGCGGCATCCACCGGACGCTTGGTGGAGCTGATCCGCCGCTGCGCCGGATTGCGCTAATTCGAAGTTGCGAATTCCGATTGCTAACCGAGGATTTCCACTTCTTTACTATCCATGCGCCCCTCCGACTTCGAAACCTCTTTCATTTCACACGCCCCCGGCTACTGGCCCGCCGAAGCGCCGCACCACTGGTGCGACCACAAATGGCAGCTCCGCAATCGCGTGGACTCGCTCACCGACCTGGAAAACCGCTTGAACCTCACCGACATCGAGCGTGCCGGCGTGCTGCTCGCGGGGCACAAGCTCGCAATGTCGATCACCCCGCACTTTTTCAACCTGATCGACCGTGATGACCCGGATTGCCCGATCCGGCGGCAAGTCATCCCGCGCATCGAGGAAGGCTGGAACGCCCCGGAGGAATTGGCGGACCCCTGCGGCGAGGACTCCCACATGCCCGTTCCGGGTCTTGTCCACCGCTACCCGGATCGCGTGCTGTTCCTCGTCACGGATCGCTGCGCCTCGTATTGCCGCTATTGCACCCGCTCCCGCGTCGTCTCCGGGGTTGGCGAACAGCATCTCGAAACCCAGTGGGAAGCGGCGTTCCGATACCTTGAGAAAACGCCGCAGGTCCGCGATGTGCTGCTTTCCGGCGGCGATCCACTGCTTTTCTCCGATGATCGGCTGGACAAAATCCTCACCCGCCTCCGCACCATCCCGCACATCGAATTCATCCGCATCGGCTCGCGCATCCCGGTTTTCCTCCCCCAGCGCATCACCCCGGAACTGTGCGCGATGCTGAAAAAACACCACCCGCTGTTCATTTCCATCCACACCAACCATCCCCGCGAACTCACCTCCGAAGTGCGCGCCGCGCTCGGCCGCCTTGCCGATGCCGGCGTTCCACTCGGCAACCAGAGCGTCCTGCTGCGTGGCGTGAACGACAGCGTGGAAATCCAACAGGCGCTCGTCCACAAGCTGCTGATGTGCCGCGTCCGCCCATATTATCTCTATCAGTGCGACCTCATCAACGGCTCGTCCCACCTGCGCACCTCCGTTGCCGAGGGTGTCTCGATCATCGAGGGCCTGCGCGGCCACACCACCGGTTACGCCATCCCTCAGTTCGTCATCGATGGCCCCGGCGGTGGCGGCAAAATCCCGATCAACCCGAACTACCTCATCGACACCTCCCCCGGTCGCGTGACCCTGCGCAATTTTGAAGGAAAGGTCTTCGATTACCCGGACCCCTCGCCCATGCCGCGGGAGGCCATGGAAAAACTCCAGCATCAGGCGTTTTCCCACGCGGACGACTGATCCCCCCTGCTGCGCAAAAACCTCTTGCCTTGCGCTAAACGGTTTTCCGCCGTTTCATTCGCCGCATGCCCACTGTTGCCATCGTCGGACGCCCGAATGTCGGAAAATCCGCGCTCTTCAACCGCCTTGCCGGCCGCAAAATCGCCATCGTTCACGATCAACCGGGCGTCACCCGCGACCGCATCACCGCTCCTTCCAAGGCCACCCAAATCGCCTGTACCCTCATCGATACCGGCGGCATCGGCGGCAACATCGACGATGGCTTCGACGCCCAAGTCACCATCGAGGCGGACATCGCCATGGCGACCGCGGATTTGATCCTGTTCGTCGTCGATGCCCATGACGGCCTCACCGCAGTCGATCAGGCCCTCGCCCAGAAGCTCCGCAAAGCCAAGCCGCCCGTCTTGCTGGTGCTCAACAAGGTGGACGATCCGAAACATGAGGCGGTTTTCTCGGACTTCACCCGCCTCGGCTTCACATCCAGCATCTTCGTGTCCGCCGAACACGGCCGCAATTTCGGCGAACTGTGCGATGAAATCGATGCCGTCATCGCCCCGCTCGCGGCGGAAACCGAAGCCGTCGCCGAGGTCGCCGAAATCATCGGCATCAAGCTCGCCATCGTCGGCAAGCCCAACGCCGGCAAGTCGTCGCTGGTCAACGCGATCCTCCGCGACGAACGCACCATCGTTTCCGAAATCGCCGGCACCACCCGCGATGCCGTCGATCTACCCTACAGTTTCCAAGACGAAAACTTCACCCTCATCGACACCGCCGGCCTTCGTCCCCGCGGCAAACGCGATAACTCGGTGGAGGTTTTCTCCGCGATGCGCACCGAAAAGGCCATCCGCCGCTCGGATCTCTGCGTGCTCGTCATCGACCTCGCCGCCGGCATCACCGCCATGGACCGCAAGATCGCCCAAACCATTCTTGAGGAGAAAAAACCCTGTCTGATCGTGCTCAACAAGTTCGATCTCTATCACCCCGGCGCCAACCGCACCGCCCGCCTTGAGGAAGCCACCGAACACGTTCGCAAAGAGCTGTTTTTCCTGCACTACGCCCCCTTCGTCGCCTGCTCCGCGAAAACCGGCGGCTCGGTGGACCACGTTCTCAAGGAAGCCCTCAAAATCCGCAAGGGTGCCCAAACCATCCCCGGCACCGGCCAGCTCAACCGCATTCTCCAAAGCGCGTTTGAAGCCACTCCGCCGCCAATCGATAACAAGCTCAAGAAACGCCTCAAACTCTATTATGCCACGGCCGCCACCAACGAAAAATACAGCGTCATCCCCGTGCCTACCATCGTGCTGTTTGTGAACGACAAGCGCCTGATTGCCACCAGTTACGAATCCTACCTCGTCAACCGTTACCGCGCCGCCCACCCCGCGCCCGGCATCCCCGTGATCTTCTCGGTCCGCTCGCGCTCGCGCCGCGAATGGGAGCCACGGCAACGGCCGCAGGGCCATTGACACACGATGGCCCTCGCCACACCCAGCTTCGACGCCTTCATGACCTTCAGGCCCTTCAGCCTCCTGCTCCTCGCATCTGCGCTGCACGCTCATGCCGCACCTCGCCCCTGGCGGAGCGCCGACGGCCAGGGCACGGTTCAAGGCGAATTCGTCTCACGCGATGCCACCAGCGTCACCATCCGCCGCTCGGATCTCAAAGAGGTTTCCATCCCGCTCGACAAACTGGACTCGGACGATCGCACCTGGGTCAATGCGAATCATCCGCTTGACGGCACCGCAGTCCCTAACAAACGCGCGGTTTTCGACCAACTCCTGTTCGGCGACGATCGCGCCAAAGTCCTTGCCAAACTCAAAGCCAGCAAGTTCGTCGCCCTGACCGTGGACGAGGTTTTTCTCGGTCGCTCAGGTCTCAACGGCGTCTTTCGCACCCAAAAGAAAATCGGCGGCCTCGATGCCACCCTGTTCTTCGATTGGGACGAAAATGGCGGGCTGAAGGAAATCACCCTGCACACCGACGCGCTTCCGGCCAGCGATCTCACCGAGAAGATGAGTCCCTGCTGGAAGCAATTCATCGAACTGCTCGGCACGCTGCACGGCAAACCGATCTATGCCGATCCGCAGCTCGTTGTCACTTCAATCAAAGATGGAACCATGGTTCCCACCCACCTCTGGCAGCTCGAAAAATCAGGCAGCGTCGTGCTCGGTGCCGCCAAGGATGACGACAAATATCAGATCGTCGTCCGCTTCACCCAACAGACCGTCATCCCCGTCTCCATCCCGTGAGCGCTGCCTTTCCTCCGGGTTAAACGCTTGAAAACCCCCGCCAATGTCCGACACTCCGAAGATGGCCGAGCCGGACCTCTTTTCCTTCGCCGATCCGAAAAAAACCGCAGCCCGGATCCGCGAGTTGCGCGAGCGGATCCGGCATCACGACGATCTCTATTACAACCGCGCCACCCCTGCAATCTCCGACGCGGAATACGACCAACTCTTCCGCGAGCTTGAGGAACTGGAGAAAAAACATCCCGAGTTTAGCGATCCGAATTCCCCCACCCTGCGCGTCGGCGGCAAACCCATCGAGGGCTTCCAACAGATCAAGCACACCGTGCCGATGCTTTCCATCGATGACGTGTTTGAACTCAAAGACGTCCCCGAGCCCGCCGTGGAACTCATCGCCTTCTATCAGCGCCTCCGCAAGAACCTCGGCCGGCAAGACATCACCGTCACCGTCGAGCCCAAGATCGACGGTGTCGCGGTTTCCCTGATCTATCAGAATGGCAGGCTCGCCTACGCCGCCACCCGCGGCGACGGCACCACTGGCGACGACGTCACCCACAATGTCCGCACCATCCGCAGCATCCCGCTGGAACTCAATGTGGCTGATGCCTCTCGCTCAAATCCATCCGGGGAGCGTCTCGATCCCCGCAGCCCTGCCCCGCTGCCCCTCCCCGAAGTTGACGTCGAAAGCATCCTTCCTTACCTGAACAGTCATGAACAAATCCAATCAAACGCAACTCCTCGCGCATCGTCTGCGCAAAGCCCGGCACAAAGCCTCGCTGCTCGGCTCAAAACTGACTTCGGAACAAGTGATGGAACAGATGTTCCACAACGGCTCCGACAGGAAACCGAATCCGTGGTATCGTGGGCCAGCGAAAACGGGCGACTCCTCAACCGCGCGCGATTCGGAGAGCTCGCCGCTAGTTACCCTTCGTTAGGCGGTCAATCCGAACACGTTGTGTTTCACATCACCGCCACACGGCGGGTTCTCAAACTTACCATTCCACCGGCTTTCGGAGCTCAGGCCGGGGCCCTTGCCTATCTCGCGAACCTGGATGCTGCAAATCGACTGTTCGGGGATGATATCCAATTCCACGGAGTCCTGGAAACCGCAATGGGCCCGGCACTCGTCACTTCGCAGCCATTCATCGCCGGATCGGAACCCTCCGCAAGTGAAGTCTCCACATGGTTCCAATCCAATGGCTATCGCTCTATCGGACACAACCGCTGGCAACACAACCAAACCGGCACCGAAATCGCCGACGCCCACCCCGGCAATCTCATCAAAACCGAAGACGGCGAACTCGTCCCCATCGACCTCCAGGTCCTCGCTGAAGGCGCAGCCTGCTCTTTTTCCACGCTCCATGATCCACCATCTTCGATCCCAGGTCTGCTAGAAGTCCGCGGCGAGATATTCATGCCCAACAAGGCCTTCGCCGCCATGAACGCCGAGCGCGACGAAGCCGGCCTGCCCGCCTTCGCCAATCCCCGCAACGCCGCGGCCGGCACCCTCAAACAGCTCGATCCCAAAATCGTCGCCAAACGTCCGCTCGCCTTCCTCGCCCACGGACTCGGCGCTTACGATGGCGAGCCACTGGAAACCGAGCATGACTTCCACACACTGCTCGACTCGCTCGCCATTCCCCGCAACCAACCGCTCTTCACCGCCCGGAATCTCGATGAGCTGCTGGATGCCGTAGCCCATATCAACCGACACCGCCACGATCTCGACTACGGCACGGATGGCGCGGTGATCAAAGTCCTGCAACGCTCCGAACGCGACCTACTCGGCTTCACCTCCCGCGCCCCGCGCTGGGCCGCCGCCTACAAGTTCCTGCCGGAACAAATGGAAACCCGGTTGAACGATATCATCATCCAGGTTGGTCGCACCGGCGTTCTAACACCCGTCGCCGAGCTCACCCCCGTCCTCATCTCCGGCTCCACCGTCTCGCGCGCCACCCTGCACAATCAGGATGAAATCGACCGCAAGGACATCCGCATCGGAGACATCGTCCTGGTTGAAAAAGCCGGTGAAATCATCCCGGCCATCGTCAAGGTGATCCGCCACCGCGAGGACGCCGGACCATTCTCCCTGTTCGCACACGTCGCAGGCAAATGCCCGTCCTGCGGCGGCCCGATCTCGCAGCAAGAAGGCTTCGTCGCCTGGCGCTGCACGAATTTCCAATGTCCCGCCCAAGCCGTCACCCGCATCAAACATTTTGCCTCCCGCAAGGCACTCGATCTCGATGGCCTCGGCGAAATCGTCGCCGAAGCCCTCGTCCGCCACGGGCATTGCAAGACCCCGCTCGATCTCTTCAAACTAACCGAAGAGACGCTAGCCAGCCTCAATCTCGGCACCGATGAAGCACCGCGGAGATTCGGGGAGAAGAATGCCGCCAAGGTTCTAACCGCACTCGATGCCGCGAAATCCAAACCGCTTCACCGCTGGCTCTATGCCATAGGCATCCGCCAGCTCGGCGAATCCGCCGCCAAGGAACTTTCCCGGCTCCACCGCTCGTTGACCGAACTCGCCAACTCGCCGGTTCTCGCGGAACTCCGCAAGGACACCCGCGCCGACGCAAAGAAAAAGAACGAGTTCCTCGCCAAATATTCCATCACCGGCGACGTCGGCCCGGCCGTGGCGGAAGCCATCACCGGCTTCTTCCGTTCGGACGCCGGACAACACGCCCTTGCCGGAATGTTGGAACTTGGCATCGATCCCGTTTCCGACAACCACCTGCCAAGCGCCGCCCAGGCCGATCGATCCGCCCTGCCGCTGGCTGGAAAAACCTTCGTCATCACCGGCTCCCTCAGCATGGAGCGCGATGCGATGAAGGAATTCATCCAACGCAATGGCGGCAAGGTCAGCGGCTCCGTCTCCGCCAAAACCCACTACGTGATCGCCGGCGAAGGCGGCGGCTCCAAACGCGACAAAGCCGAACAACTCGGCGTCCCGATCATCGACGAGGCCGGCCTAGCTGCCCTGCTCGCCGCCGGGTGACCCTTCAGGGGATTTGCGCCGAGTGAAGCCGCGCCACCTGGTGTTTTACGGCTCATCCAGCGATAAACCGGCAGGCTGGCGCAATTTTTTTCATGAAACGCCCGATTGCGGTTTCGCCTTCCGATAATCTAGTGGTGGGATGGTCCCGATCCTGCCAGCAATCGCCGCCATGAACGATGAACCACCTCGCCCGCCGCGGCGCAAACGTTACAGCGGCAAGAATCCCCGGCGCTTCGAGGACAAATACAAGGAGCACGATCCCGCTCGATATGGCGAAACCGTAGCGAAGGTGATCGCCTCGGGAAAAACGCCCGCGGGTTCGCACTTGCCGATTCTGGTGGAGGAATGTCTGGAGGCGCTCGGCGTGCGACCGGGGATGACCGGGGTGGACTGCACGCTCGGTTATGGCGGTCACGCGACGCGGATTTTGGAGGCTCTCATGCCCGGCGGAAAATTGATCGGGTTGGATCAGGACCCGATCGAACTCACGAAAACCGAGCATCGCTTGCGCCAGGCGGGATACGGCGCGGACCGCTTCGAAGCCGTGCGCTCGAATTTCGCGGGTCTCGCCAAAGTGCTGGCCGCGAGAGGGAGCGCCAGTGTGGATTTCATCTTCGCGGACCTCGGCTGTTCTTCGATGCAATTCGACGATCCCACGCGCGGTTTCAGTTTCAAACGCCCCGGCCTGCTCGACATGCGGATGAATCCGACCCGGGGCATCTCCGCCGCCGCTTGGCTGGCCAAGGTCTCCGCGCAAAAACTCGCCGCCGCTTTCCAAGATCACGCGGACGAGCCCCGCGCCGAATCGCTCGCCGCCGCGCTTGCGGGGAAACCATTTCGCACCACGTTGGAACTGGCAACTGCCGTGCGCCAAGCCGTCCGGGCGGACGAAGAAGAACTCGACCTTACCGTGCGCCGGGTTTTCCAAGCCATTCGTATCGCGGTGAATGAGGAATTTGTGGCGCTCGATGCGTTGCTGAGGCGCTTGCCGGCCTGCCTGAACTCGGGGGGACGGGTTGCCATCCTCAGCTTCCACTCCGGCGAGGACCGGCGGGTGAAAAAATCCCTGCAAACCGGCTTGCGGGACGGCGTGTTCTCCGAAATTAGCCACGGTGTGATCATCTCCAGTCCCGAGGAACGCCGGTCCAATCCACGGAGCGCCCCGGCCAAGCTGCGATGGGCGGTGAAAGCCTGAGACGCATCGTCGGTGAAACGTTCCGCGTTCCCCGCCTCGCTGGCTTTGGATTTTTCCTTGCGGGAATCCGGGGCCGACAAATAGTCCCACGGGCGATAAATCCAAACGCTCGCCCGCGTTTCCAACCAACTCCTTGCCCAACCTCGATCAGCATGCCCACCCATCATCTCAACAAGCGCGATTTCATTAAAAGCTCCATGATGGCGGGCGTGGGCGCCTCGGTGCTGCAGATCGATCCACTCCATGCCCTGGATCAGCAAAAAACCGCAGCCCCGGCAGCGGAAACTCCGGGGTCACCCAAGAAAATCATCGTCGGCGGAGCCGGAATCGCCGGGCTGTGCTGCGCTTACGAACTGATGAAAAAAGGCCACGAGGTCGTGGTGCTCGAAGCCTCCGGCCGCCATGGCGGGCATGTCTTTACCGTGCATGATGGATTGTCGGACGGGCTGTATGGGGATTTCGGGCAGGAACATTTCACCAAGCCGGGCTACGAGAGATATTGGGAATATATCAAGGAGTTCGGCCTAACGGCTCTTGCCTATCCGAGACGCAAGAACCTGATGAAGCGAATGAACGGCAAATTCTACTCGGAGGAAATGCTGAGGGACCGCGGCGAATTGAAAAAGTTCGGCTTCAACGAACGGGAGATCAACTTCCTGGCTGAAAACCCCTGGACCGAGCTGAAATCCCTGTATTTCAAACCCTATCTCGACAAGTTCACCGATGAGTATCAGCCCTTTCAACTCGGCTACGACGAGTGGGACAAGATCCCGGCTTCGGATATCTACAAAAAGGACGGCGCATCCAAGGCCGCGTTGGGAGAAATGGGCGGAAACCAGTCGTCCGCGCTGTATGAACTGTGGATGACGGCCATCCTCAAACTCCGCGGCGTGCCGCTCTATCCGCCCGAGGTGTTCCGCCTGAAGGATGGCAACCAGATGCTGCCGAATGCCTTTGCGAAACGACTCGGCAAAAGGGTCTGGCTGAACTGCCAGATCATGGCGATCAAACACCGGGAAACCGGCGTTTCCGTCACCTACAAACAGGGCGCCGGACAACAGGAGATCGCGGCCGATTATTTCGTCAACTGCATCCCGCTGCCGGTCTTCAAAAACATCCCCGTCGAGCCCGCCATGCCGCCGGAACGCCAATACATCTTTGAGAACATCGCCTACGATTCCTATCAGAGATTCGTGTTCCAGGCATCATCGGAATTCTGGCTTGAGGACGGCGTGAGCATCAACATGGACTTCGATCATCCCGATCTGTGGGCGGTCTGGCAGTCCGCCGGGGAAGTGGACACCCACCGCGTGATTATCCTCGGCACGGGACCGGGCGGGATCTCGCCGCAACGCGCGTTGGCCGCATTCCGCGAAATGTATCCCGGCAAGAAGGACACGATCGAGCAGGTGGTCAGCAGGGACTGGACCAAGGAGAAGTTCTCGCCCACTTGCGAACGGATCCCCTTCCCGATCGGCGAGCTCGGAAAATTCTGGCCGCTGCTGATGAAACCCCATGGCCGGATTCATTTCGCAGGCGCTTATGCCGACAACCTCAACTGGGGCACCGAAGCCGCCACCCGCTCCGCCACCCGGGTGGCCGACGCGATCCACAAGGCCTGATCATTGCGCCGATCCGCCATGCGTTCCAAACTTGTTCTATCTATCGGAATCTCCGGATTGGCTTTCCATGGCCTCGCCGCGCCCCCGGATCCCGCCGCGAACGAACCGCCCGAGGTCACCCTCACCGCACCGGTCGCAAACGCGGTGTTTCAATGGAACTCCGTGGTCCCCTTCGTGATCGGCGTATCGGATCGGGAGGATGGGAAAACCGAGTTCGAGGAGATCGCCCCGAACGAAGTGCTGCTGCGAACGGCCTATCTGCCGGATCCCTCCCAAAAGGACAAGGTGTTGTCCAACCTGGCTGAAACGGATCCCCAGGCGCTACGCCGGATGAGCGCCTCGAACTGCCTCACCTGCCACACGGCTCAGACCAAGCTGATAGGTCCTTCGTTCGATCTGATCGCCGGTAAATATCCCGACACCCCGGAAACGGTGGCATCGCTGGCGAAAAAGGTGGTCACCGGATCCAGCGGCGTTTGGGGCAATGTGCAAATGCCTCCCCACCCGGACCTGAAGATCGAACAGGCAACTGAAATGGTTGCATGGATCCTCAGGAACAGTTCGGACCCCAATCAAAGCTTCGTTGTCGGAATCGAAGGCGCGTTCAAGACCCGGGAAAAACCGGACAATGATGCCGGCACTGGAATCTATCTCCTGATGGCCAGTTACATGGACCATGGACTCAAAGACCTCCCGCAAAGCGCCAAACAAGGGCATCACACGGTCGTGCTGAAGCCCGCACGGTGAGGAAGCCCCAAGCGAACTGCCGTTGCCCTCATCGGCTTCTCCAGACACGACGCCGCGATGCCATTACTTCCCCCAAAGATCGAGCAGCGTCTTCGCCATGACTCCCGGCGTTTCCGCCACGGCGATGCCGCACTCGGCGAGTATCAGTTTTTTGGCTTGAGCGGTGTCTTCCTCGCCGCCGACAATGGCGCCGGCGTGACCCATCCGGCGGCCCGGAGGCGCGGTGGCCCCGGCGATGAACCCGGCGATCGGCTTCTTGCAGTGGTCTTTTGCCCAGCGCGCGGCTTCGACTTCGGCGATGCCGCCAATTTCACCAATGAGAATGATCGCCTCGGTTTCCGGGTCCTCGTTGAACATCCTGATGACGTCCAAATGGGAGGTGCCGTTGATCGGGTCTCCGCCGATGCCGACGCAGGTGCTCTGGCCGTAACCGAGTTGTGTGAGCTGCCAGACCGCCTCGTAGGTGAGGGTGCCGGAGCGGGAAACCACCCCGACATTGCCGCGCTTGTGAATGTATCCGGGAGCGATGCCGATGCGGCAACCGCCGTGGCTTTTCTCTCCGCGACCGGGAGTGACGATGCCGGGGCAGTTAGGCCCTACCAGGCGTGACCTGGAGCCTGTTAGCATTGCCTTCACCCGCATCATGTCCATCACCGGAATGCCCTCGGTGATGCAAACGATGAGTTCCACTCCGGCGTCCGCGGCCTCGAGAATCGCATCCGCGGCGAAGGCCGGCGGAACGAAGATGACCGATGCGGTGGCTCCGGTTTCCTTCACGGCTTCCGAGACGGTGTCGAAAATCGGGACCGTGTTCTCAAACATCTGACCGCCCTTGGTCGGGGTCACGCCGCCGACTATGTTGGTGCCGTATTCCAGCGAGAGTTTGGCATGGCGTCCGCCAAAACCTCCGGTGATGCCTTGGACCAGGACCTTGGTGTTTTCGTCGATGAGGATGGACATGGGAAATGTTTGCTAGATTTCAGGGTTCGGTGGTTCAGGAAACCGCGGCAACGATTTTCCTCGCTCCGTCGTCCATGCCATCGGCGGTGACGATGTTGAGGCCGGAGGCGGCGAGAGTGGCTTTGCCCGCTTCGACATTGTTGCCTTCAAGGCGGACCACCAAAGGCAGCGCGAGACCGGTTTCCCGAGCTGCGGCGACGACGCCTTCGGCGACGATGTTGCAATCCATGATACCGCCGAAGATGTTGATGAAAATGCCCTTCACGTTCGGATCGCCGAGAATGATATTAAACGCGGCGGCCACTTGATCCTTGCTGGCTCCACCCCCGACATCCAGGAAGTTCGCCGGATCGCCGCCGTGGTGTTTGATGATATCCATGGTGGCCATGGCAAGGCCGGCGCCGTTGACTAGGCAGGCAATGTTTCCATCCAGACCGATGTAATTCAGATCGTGCGCGGCGGCGGCCACTTCGCGCGGATCCTCCTCATCCCGGTCGCGCATCGCGGCGATCTCGGGATGGCGGTAGAGCGCGCTGTCGTCGAAGTTGAACTTGGCGTCCAGCGCATACACGTGGTCGTCGGTGGTCACCACCACGGGATTGATTTCCACCATCGAGCAATCGCACTCGATGAACAGCTTGTAAAGCGCGTGAAGCATCCGGCCGAACTGGCGGGCGGTGGTTTGCAAACCGAGCGCCTGGCAGATCTTGCGGACCTGATAGGCCTGCAGTCCGGCCAGCGGATTGACGAACTCACGGAGCATCTTCTCCGGGGTTTTGGCCGCGACTTCCTCGATGTCCATGCCGCCCTCCGTGGAAACGATGATCACCGGCTGGCAGGACTGGCGGTCCAACAGGATGGCCAGATAGAGTTCCCGCGTGATGGAGACGGACTCGGCGATCATCACCTTGCGGACCAAGCGGCCGGCCTCGCCGGTTTGTTTGGTGACCAACACCCCGCCGAGCATTTGGGTGGCCACATCGCGCGCCGCCGCCGGGGACTCCACCAGATGCACGCCGCCTTTGAATCCATTTTTAAACGTCCCCTTGCCCCGGCCGCCGGCGTGAACCTGCGCTTTGACCACCAGATGGTTCACCCCGAGCCACTTGGCCGCGTCAAAGGCTTCCTTCGGTGTGGAGGCGACTTTTCCCTTGGGGCTGGGCACGCCGAAGCGGTCGAAAAGTTCCTTGGCCTGGTATTCGTGGATGTTCATGATACGCGGATTCGAGATGGGCGGCGAAAAACCGGGCGCAAGCTATTTCCGCGCCCCGCTCCTGGTCAAGGCATCCTCTCGAAAAAATCGAATCACTCGCGCACCACCCGGCCGGCAGCATCGAGAAGGCGGGTGATATTGGCGTTGAACTCATCCGCCGCAACGAGTTCATCCAGCCCCAGATGCATGCGGTAGCGCCAATTGTAGGGCATGATCGCCGGCACGTTAATGCGCTCCGCATCGGGATCCGGGTGCCGCAGTCCTTCGTCGATGGCTAGCAGATCCTGCAACGGAAAAATCGCCCACATCGCCGGCGAATGCAGGTGTTGCCGGATGATGCGGGTGGCAAGTTCCGCCGCAAGCTCGGTCGGAGGAAAGGTCTCGCCCAGCGCCTGCCACGCGAAATGCGCGGTGGTCCGGGAGTCCTCGCGCCACCACCCCCGCAAGGTCGGCATATCGTGGGTGGACGGGCTGACCACGCTCAGGTAGGGCGCGCGGGCAGGATCGCAAAACTCAACATCGGAAGTTTTCGGCATGCGCTGGATCTCCAATGACAGGATGCCGAGTTCCTTGAGCACTCCCGGCACGCAGGCCGGAACCATGCCCAGATCCTCCCCGCACAAGAGCATCGGGCTGGCCCGCCGCATCACCGGCAGTTTTTCATAAGCGCGAGCCTGCCAGAATCCCTCCTGCCTGCGATAGAAATAGTCCACCTGAAGTTCATGCACCCGCCATCTAACGTCGTCATCAAGCTCTTGAAACGAACGCGTCATGTGCACCGAGCAGCGCGGATGAAAGAGCAGTCCATTGGAACCGGGAACCTCGAAAAACAGCACATCGCTCGCGCAATCCAGCAGGCCATCCCGCAGCCGGTCCAACCGGCCACGCACCGCCGGACCGGCCGCCACCAGCGATGAGAAATGATCGACGATCCGGCGCTGGGTGCGAACAGCCTCGCGGAGTTGATAGACTCCCTCGCCGCAATCGTCGAGATATCCGTCCTTCGCCTCCTGGGCCATGTCTCCGAAGCGCTCCCACAGGAAATGTTCGCGGATGTATGGCTGGCAGAAACGATCGAAATCAAACGGGATGTCCCGGTCCCGGAACTCATCGATGTGCACCGGAACCGCCGGATCGAACCAGCCCATGATGCCTTCCACCTGATCGCAGGGAATCTGCCAGATCCGGAAAAATCCCAGGATGTGATCGATTCGGTAGGCGTCGAAATAACGGCTAAGCCGCGCGAACCGCGAACGCCACCAGGCATAACCATCCTCGCGCATGACTTCCCAGTTATAGGTGGGAAACTCCCAGTTCTGGCCCTTCACCGCAAAGGCGTCCGGCGGTGCGCCGGCCTGCGTGTCCATCCTGAACAAATCCGGGGCGGACCATGCCTCCACCGAGTGGCGGTCAATGCCGATCGGCAGGTCGCCCTTGAGTGCGATACCACGCTGGTGCAGGTGGCTGACGGCATCCGATAGTTGCCGGTCCAGCTCGAATTGCAGCCAGATATGATAGGAAATCTCCTGCCACTCGGGATGGGCGGGATCCGCCATAGCTTCGGCGCGGCCGCTGTCGAATATGGCACAATCCCCCCACCGGCTGAAATCCGCGGTGCCGGATTGCTCGCGGTGCAAGCAAAACGCCGCGTATGGCACCACCCACTCGCGGTTTTCATCGAGAAATTCCCGGAAGCCGGCATCCGCGGCGATCGTCGCCCGGTGGCTCGCGAACACCCGGCGGGTCAGTCCGATCTTCGCCTTCATCACTTCGACATAATCCACCTGTTCCAGCGCGTTGAGCCACTCGCGGGCGGAATCCAGATCGACAGCGAACTCCTCGGGCATGGCATAACTGAGATCGTCGATCCGCAGATAGATCGGATGCAGCGCGAACACGCTGATCGCCGAATACGGATAGGAATCGGTCCAATCATGCGACGAGGTGGTGTCGTTAATCGGCAGGATCTGAATCAGCTTCAGACCGACCGCGCCGCACCAGTCCGCCAGCCGCTTGAGATCGGCGAATTCGCCGACCCCGAGACTCAGGTCGCTGCGCAGGGAAAACACCGGAATGGCCACTCCGGCGGCCCGATAGAGTTCGGCGGGTTCGCGGCGGTATCCTTCGTCGTTGACCGCCGTCCACTGGCGCACAGCCAGGGAACGGGCTTCGAGCGTGCGGTTTTCCCCGCATTCGAGGCTCACCGCGCAGCCCAAGGCCGGATCGAACAAGCCATACTTGTATTCGAGCCACCAGTCCGCAGGCAGATAGAGGCTCGTCCGCCAGACATTGGCGGACACCTCCTGCAACGCCACCGCGCGCCGCCAGTCCCAATCGCCGATTTCGCGAACACTTCCTATCAGACATGGCACGAGACCCGGCGGCACCGCGACCATCCGGAGCTGAAATGCGTGGTTCGCATCCGCCGGGATGACCGGCTCTTTGAACGGCCCGCGGGCCGGCAGGGCGAATCTGAAGGCGTTGGTCTCAAACGCATAATCCACCGTGCCTGCCGAGCACCAGGTGTCCTCCAACACCAAAGCCTCATGCCGTGAGGAATCCGCCCCGGCAATTCGCGGACCTGCCCATTCGTCAAGTTCAACACCGTTGCCCTCCTCACGAAACTGATAGGTATATTCCAGCCGCAAGCTCCCTCCCCCGTTGACATCCAGGACCGCCTCCCATTGCTGATCATTGATCCAATGCAATGGCAGGATTTGCTCGAAACGGACCCCCGCCTCCTCCAGCACGGTCGCAAGTTTCAACCACAGCGACTGGCCGGGCACGGTGTGGAAATGCAGACGAAAAACGATCTTCATAGGGCTGGCAGCATCAACGATGCGCCATGCTAATGTCGCCAATCCGCAAGGCGATGGAAAAAATCGCGGAAACCCCGGGTATCCTTGCGCGCTCGCTGGATTGACCAAAGAAGCATCGCCTGACATCCCATGAAAACCGATCGTTTGCCCCCTTGTATTGCCGCAACGTGCCTCACGCTGCTGTTTGCCGGCCCGCCCGCCGGGGCCGCGGATGCGAACGCCGCCGCCACCCGCGCCAACAGGCCTAACCTCATCCTCTGCATGACCGACGACCATGGCTGGGGCGACGTCGGCTACAACGGCCTCACCAAAATCAAAACCCCCAACCTCGACGCGATGGCCGCCGCGGGCCTGCGCTGCAATCGATTTTACGCCCAGCAGAGTTGTTCACCCACCCGCGCCAGCGTGATGACCGGACGCCATCAGAACCGCTCCGGCGTGCTGTGGCCGGGCATGGTTTTGCGCACCCAGGAAACCACCCTCGCCCAAGCCATGAAGGCCGGCGGTTACACCACCGGCCACTTCGGCAAATGGCATCTCAACGGCGTGTCCGGTCCAGGCCAGGTGATGCCTGACTCCGACCCGTTTTCTCCCCGCAATCGCGGCTTCGACCAGTCGTTTTCGGTCACCAATTATTTCGAACTCGATTGGACCTTCGGCCACAACGGCGTTCCTGAAAAAGTGACCGGCGATGGCTCGGACGCGATTGTCGCACAGGCCTTGAAGTTCATCGGCCAGGCCGCGGAAAAACACCAACCGTCGTTCAGCGTCATCTGGTTTGGCAGTCCGCATGGCCCGCATGAACCTCTGGCCGCCGACCTCGCGGCCGCCGGCGGATCCGCCTACTATGGCGAACTCATCGCCGTGGATCGCAGCATCGGCACACTCCGCAGTGGCTTGCGAAAAATCGGCATCGCCGGCAACACCCTGATCTGGTTCTGCGGCGACAACGGCGGCTGGATCGATCCCGAAAAACCCGCCAGCTTCGGCACCAACGCCGACCTGCGCGGGCGCAAGGGCGACATGTACGAGGGCGGTATTCGCGTGCCCTGTGTGATCGAATGGCCCGACCGCATCCAACAACCCGCGACCACCGAAATCCCCGCCGGCGTGATCGATATCTATCCGACACTGGTGGATCTTCTCCAAGTCAAGGTTCCCCATCAGGTGGCCCCGCTCGACGGAATCAGCCTGCTACCGCTCATCGACGGCAAGATGAAACATCGCTCCAAACCGATGGGTTTCTGGCAGACCGGCGGCGGCTTTCCGCTTGTCGAAACCGACGTCAAGAAAATGTCCATCGATTCCGGACCATCCGCTTGGAACCACGATCGATACAAACTCCACAAACGCGTCGGCGGCATCTGCGAGCTATACGACCTAACCGTAGATCGCCCGGAAAAAACCAACATCGCCGGGAAGCACCCGGAGATCGTCGCCCGTATGAAATCCGAGTTGGAGGCGTGGCAGGAATCGGTCGTGCAAAGCTGCCGCGGCCTCGACTACCCGCAAAAGAAGGTAATCCAGCCGGAAAAACCCCAGGCCACGACCCCGTGAGGCGTGCAGTTTCACCGCAAATGTGCAATCCCCACCGCCGAGCCAACGATGGTTCAACGCGATTCCCAAGCGCGAGGCCGGACCCAAGCGAGGACACTGACGGAGGATGGCTCGAACTTCGATCCCCCGTCGCTCACGCTGGACAAACCTTGTTGGCTCTGCCATCCATCCGCCCCATGTCCGAGTTGCCGAAAGCCTATGAACCCCAAGCGGTGGAAGCCAAATGGTATGCCGCCTGGATCGACGGAAAATGCTTTGAAGCCGATCCTTCGTCCGCGAAGGAGGGCTATTCGATTGTCATTCCGCCGCCCAACGTCACCGGCATCCTGCACCTCGGCCACGTCCTGAACAACGCGCTCCAAGACATCCTCGCCCGCCGCGCGCGGCAGGAAGGCAAGGAGGTGCTCTGGCTCCCCGGCACCGATCACGCGGGCATCGCCACCCAGGCGAAGGTCGAGCGCGAACTGCGCGAGCAGGAGGGGAAAACCCGCCGCGATCTCGGCCGCGACGAGTTCCTCAAGCGGGTGTGGGATTTCAAGAACAAACACGGCGACATCATCATCCAGCAACTCAAGCGCCTCGGCTGTTCGTGCGATTGGAGCCGCGAGCGCTTCACGATGGACGAATCCTACACGAAATGGGTCAGCCATGTGTTCGTGGAATTGTTCAAACAAGGCCTCATTTATCGCGGTAAGCGGATCGTCAACTGGTGCCCGGTTTCCCTAACCGCACTCTCCGACGAGGAGGTGATCATGACCCCGCAGCGCTCGAAATTGTATTTCATGAAATACGAACTCGCCGACATTCCCGGCGAGTTTCTGGAGATCTCCACCACCCGCCCGGAAACGCTGATGGGAGACGTGGCGGTGGCGGTGAACCCGAAGGACCCGCGCTTCTCGAAATACATCGGCCGCAGGGTGAAGCGCCCGTTTCCCCATGCGGAAATCCCGGTCATCGCGGATGATCACGTGGACATCGAGTTCGGCACCGGAGCGTTGAAAATCACCCCCGCCCACGACAAGGCGGACTTCGAGATCGGCACCCGCCACCACCTGGAAATCATCGATGTGCTCACCCCCGACGCGCACATCCACTGCCCGGAGTGTCCGGACCTTCACGGCCTGGACCGCTTCGTCGCCCGCAGGAAGGCCGCTGCAAAACTCGAAGAAATGGGTCTGCTCATCAAGATCGAGGAATATGATAACAATGTCGGCTTCTCGGAGCGCGCCCACGTTCCAATCGAACCGCGCATCTCGATGCAATGGTTCCTCAAATATCCCTGCGTGCGGGAAGCCGCCGACGCGGTGGCGAATGGCGACATCAAATTCCGTCCCGAGCGTTGGGCCAAAACCTATGCCCACTGGATGGAAAACCTCCAGGATTGGTGCATCAGCCGCCAACTCTGGTGGGGTCACCAGATTCCGGTGTGGTATCGGAAGGACAAGCTCGCCGCTCTCAAGGACGCCGAGTCGCTCGATATGTCCCATCTCTCCCATGGCGACCTCTACGTCGGTCTCGAAGCCCCCGCCGACGCCGAAAACTGGGTGCGCGACGAAGACGTGATGGACACCTGGTTCTCTTCATGGCTGTGGCCGTTCGCCACCATGAGCGACCTCGGCGGGAACAGCCCCACGTTGAGGAAATTCTATCCGACCAACGATCTCGTCACCGGACCCGACATCATCTTCTTCTGGGTGGCGCGCATGATCATGGCCGGCTTCCGCTTCACCGGCGAGCTGCCGTTCAAGAATGTGTTTTTCACCTCCATCATCCGCGATCTGCAAGGCCGCAAGATGAGCAAGTCGTTAGGAAACTCGCCCGACCCCATCGACCTGATGGAAAAATACGGTGCGGACGGGCTGCGCTTCGGCCTGCTGCGCATCGCCCCGGTTGGCAGCGACTTGCGGTTCGATGAAACCTGCGTCGAGGAAGGCCGCAACTTCGCCAACAAACTGTACAACGCCTGCCGTTTCCGCCAGATGGCGGGAAGTGATCAGTGTCAGGCGATCGGTGATCCGGAAGAGTTGCCGCCCTATCACATTGATATCATGGCGAAGCTGGACGTTTTGTCAGCGGACTTGAAGGAGAGTTATGCCGAATACCGCTTCGGCGAGATCGGCCAGCGCCTGTATGAGTTCCTTTGGAACGACTTCTGCGACAGGTTTTTGGAGGCGGTGAAACTCGATCTGAGAGAGAGCGCCACCCCGGAAGCGCGCGCACTCACGCTCTCCACGTTCGATGCGGTGATGAGCCGTTATCTGCAGCTCATGAGCCCCTATATGCCGCACATCACCGAGGAGCTTTCCTTGCGCATGGGCTATGTGAAAGAAGGTGGGTTCCTGATGCAACAAGTGCTGCCTACCGCGCCACTCATCCCGTTCGATCCGTCCGCAGCCCAGGCCAAAGCCGCCGCCATTTATGAGACCGCCAGCCGCCTCCGCAACCTCAAGGCCGAATACAACGTCGGCTCACGCAAAGATGTGCGGTTCATCGTCAAGGGCGCGAGCGCCTGGCTGCCGGAGGAAATCAAAGTGCTCGCCCTGCTTGCCGGAGCGGCGCATATCGTGCTTGATTCAAGCTACGAAGCGCCGAAGGGCACGCCCGCCGCGCTCACCCCGGTCGGCGAGATCTATCTGCCCATGGAGGGCCTCATCGATGTGGAAGCCGAGCGAATCCGCCTCTCCAAAGAGATCGAACGCCTTAAAATCGAAGTGCAAAAATGCGAGGGCAAGCTCGGCAACGCCAGCTTCGTCGATCGCGCTCCGCCGGAAGTCGTGGAACAGGAACAAGCCCGTCTCGCTGATTGGCAGGTGAAACTGGCGCAACTGGGCGAGATGCTCGCCGCACTGGCATGACCGCTTGCCAACGGGGGGGCATTGACTAGAGTCTTGAATCGAAGTTCGAAGCATGGCGGATCTCATCAGCATTCCCGGAATTGGCAAAACCTCGCTCGAGTTGCTCGAAGCGGCCGGTTTTCGCGACGCGGAATCGCTTGCCGCCGCCGGACTCGACGACCTCACCCGGGAGCTGGATCGGGCGAACTCGATTCTCAAAATTTCCAAACGCACCCCGGGCCAGTCCGCCATTGAAAAATGGATCGCCTCGGCACGCGATCTTGCCGGGGTGAAGGAAATACCCGCCGGACCGTCGCTGATGCCCGTCAACTTCGAACTGTCGCCGCAGGTGATTTCGATGCTTGCCAACGCGCCCTTCGCCATTCCCTTGCCCGCCCGCATCTTGGTCGAAAACCAACTGGGTGTCGGGGACATTCCTCCCGCCATTTTGCTCAACCGCTATTCCGGGGACTTGGAGGTGAAGACGGACCTGAAGCTGCCAAAAAACCGCCAGCCCAAAACCGCCGCCGCGACCGGCGCTTATGTGCGTATGGCGGACAACGGCCCGCCACGCATCGAAATCGACACCTCAAAGCTCCGCTCCACCAACCACATGGGTGAGCCGATCCTCAAGGTAACGTCCGTCAAAACCTCGCCTGCGAACGACCGGGTGGCATTGATTCGCGCCCCCCGCACCTCGACCAACAAAGGCCGTGATCCGCGGTCCAGATGGTATATCCGCGGCGTGCTGCACAGCCATCCTGTCTCCATCTTCTCGGGTGCCGCCGCCACCTTCCTGCTGATGTTTCTGATTCCTGCCTCGATGATCTCCGCGGCGCTGCTTCTGGCATCCGCCGAGATTCCGCGGCATTTCGGCTGGGTGCCCAAGTGGCTGCTTGGGTTTCCCTTGATCCTGCCCTTGGCCGGCATCGCCTATTTGATCTGTGGCTATGGCGGAACCTGCCGGATTTGCGGACAAAAACTCTTCGCTTACCGACCTCATTTCAAAAACTCGCGGGCGCACAATATCCGGGGTTTCGGCCATATTCTGCCGCTTTGCATTCATATCCTGCTGTTCCGCTGGTTCCGCTGCACCCACTGCGGCACACCCGTTCGCTTGAAAGAATGAAGCACGGCTTCCCTTGTGATTTTCCCATGCGTCGTCTTTTTCCATGGTTCCTTGCTTGCGCCATCGCCCTCAGCTCCTGCGCCAAACTTGGCATCGGCGGCAAGGACAAACCCGCGGATGAGCCCAATTCCTTCGGTCCCTCGGGAATCCCGCCCCAGCTCCGGGCCAAAACTTCGGATGCCGGCACTCCGGTCACCCCGGGCGGCAATGCCGTTGGCCCGGCCGCTCCTCTCAACCTCACCCCGGAGGAGGAAATTGTCTTCACCGATCCCGACAACCCGGAGGCCAAGCTACCCGAACTCTCGACCCTGCTCGCCGCGCCCAAGCGGCGCGGCCCTTGGGAGGAAAGCGAGACCATCGCCAAACAACGGGCCGCCCGCGAAGGCAAGCCGCTGCTCATCTGGTTCACCGACTCCGCCCGCAGCCCAATGTGCACGGCCCTCGCCCAAGAGCTTTTTTCCAACCCGGACTTCGAAAAATGGGCGGCGGAAAAACTCATCCGCCTGCGCGTCGATGCACATGTCCAGGACCCAAACCCGGATCTAACCCTCGATGAGAAGGAAACGCGCTTGGTGGACATCCGGACCTACGTCGCACGCATGAAAAACCAATACAAGGTGCTCGGTCATCCGTCAGTTCTGATGCTCAATCCAAGCGGCGAGGTGATCGGGCGCTACCGCGGCTACAAGCGCGGGGACGCCGAATATTTCTGGGGCCTTATCAAACAAGGCGAGGCGGTTTCCGCAAATGCCTGGAAGACCTGGCGCTCCGGCCTGGAGAAGAAAGGCTACCGCGAATGGCAGGACCGCAACGAGCGCAAGGTGTTTGCCAAACTCACCGCCTATTCGAATGGAACGCTCACTCTGATAGAACCCGATGGCACACGCTCCCGCACCGCGGAGGACAAGCTGTCTGACAACGACCGCGCGTGGATTGCCGAGCAGAAAAAAATCCGCAATCTGCCATAATCTCAGACCCTCGGGGGGGGGGGAAGTGGGCAGGGCGAGGCCGCCCGGCCCTACCTGCCAGCAGGCAGGGATCGATTCTCCGGGCGGTCCGCGAGCATGGGGCGTGAATGCATGGAGAATGAAAACCTCGGTAGATCCAGTCATTCGCAGCGTCATTCGCTCTTCATGCGCCGGACCGTTGCGGAGATCGGTCCCTGCCCTTCGCCATGGCTCAGTGCCAAATGCTTTTCCGCCCTGGCAAGGCAGCAACCGGGCCCACGTCGCACGGGGCGCGGCGTCACATTTCATCGAGCACTTGCAAGGCCTTGTCCAACTGCGGATCGCGCCCGGCATCCTCATCCGCAGGCGTTAGATCGGCCGCATGGTCCGGCGTGGCACCATTCGATTCGAGGTTTTTTCCGGTGCCGGCCTGGAACCATCCGCGGAACGGGACTTGCAGTTCACCCGCATCCGGAATCTCCACCTCGACCGCGGAAATCACGCCGCCCGCGGTGGTGCTGCCGACCAGCGGAGCCCGCTGCTGGTGTTTCACCGCATGGCAGAAAATCTCGGCGTTGGAAAAGGTGTGCTGATTGCAGAGTATCACGAGCGGCTTGCTCCATGCCACGCCCGGGCGGCGATTGATCGGATAGCCGGACGGTCCGCCGCGCGGCACCGTGAACGAATGAACGGGTTGGCTGAACCATCCGAGCATGCGGTCTGCCTCGCGCCCGCCCCGGTTGTTCCGCAGATCGAGTATCAGCCCTCCGGACGTCAGCGATGCCTGATAGATCCTGAGTTCGAGATCTGCCAGGGTTTCCGGTTTCATGTTCGGCACCGCGAGCCAGGTGGCTTGCGGGTTCGCATCCGCCACCCGCGCGCGGGCGATCGACGCCTGGTTTAACCGATCCAGCGACCTGGCTTTTCGATAGGAAATGCAGCGCAGTTCAATCACCCGCTCGCGGCCGTCCGGGGCGCGCAGGACCACCGGCAGCGGCCGGTTTTCCGCGCCGTTGAAAAACCGGTGCACGGGAGTTCCGTTGGTAACCGTCTCCCCCGCGATCCGAACCACGGTGTCGCCTGCCAGTGGCGCAGCCGGCAGCATGGCGGCCGGCGATCCGGGAATCACGCGTTCGATCCGCAGCGGAGCGTCCGCCCGCTCATCGTCGCCGAACATCCAGCCGGGGTGGGCGGTGGCCAACTCATTGGATGGAGTGGAAATCTCCTCCGGCCAGGGCTCCGGCTGGAATCCCAGATGCGAGGCGTTTAACTCGCCCAGAAGTGCCCGGACGATCCGCGCGAACTGCCGCGAATCCCTCGCCGTCGCCGCCGCGCGTTCGTATTTCAACCGCAGGGATTCCCAATCGGTGCCGTTCATTGTGGCATCGTGGAAGTTCTCGCCGAGCGTCCGCCAGATGCGCCGGAACGCCAGCGTGAGCACCTCCTCACGCGGACGGGTTACGCTGATAGAAATCGGAAAACGAACGCTTCCACTTTTCGTTAGAACCTCCGGCGTGTGCGCCACCCGCCACAACAGCGCCCCGTTAGACGCCACTCGAAGCGGCACGCCCCGTTGCTCCGCCAAGGTGCGCGGGCCGCTGCCGTTCAACTCGACCGAATGAAGCTTTTCCGACGACGGGATCCGGTTCTGGAACCACAGCGATTTCGAATCCGCCGCCCACACCACCCGGATGGGTTCGATATCACCGGTGGATACCATCTCCGCATGATCGCCTAACTGATGCACCGCTTCGTCGGATAGATCGGGCGGCAGGCCGCCTTTTCCGAAATCGACACGCCACAGCCGCGATCCTCCCGTCCCGTCCCGTTGGGCGGTAAACACCAGCCACCGCCCGTCCGGCGACCATTGCGGTGAGCCTTTGAAACCGCGGCTTCTGGTTAGATCGACCGCCTCTCTCCTGCCGTCGGTGGCGGCCAGCCGGATATCGCGGTTTGAATCCCGATCTTCCGCGGCGAGCGCCAGCCAGCGGCCGTCGGGCGACCAATCGAAGGTCGGGGGATCCCAGCATCGATAGACGCAGCGGGGATTGGTCCCGTCCGCCATTGCGGTGAACACGTCGCCGGTGCCTTCCACCCAGGCGATTTGCCAACCGTCCGGGCTCGGTTTGAAGCGGCGTTTTGAGCGCATTCCTCGAGTGACGGGAGTTTCGTCGCGCAGGGTTCCGTGTTCCAGGCGGGCGCGGAAATAGTTGGCCGCGAGGCCGTCGTCGCGCAGGAAGTAGAGCCACTCGCCGTTAGAAGAGAACCGCAGCTCGTCTTCCGCCGCCGGCGTTTCGGTTAGCCGGACTGGTGCCTTGCCCGCCGCCTCGATCCACCAGAGGTCGCCCGCTGCGGCGAAGACGAGCTGTTTGAGGTCGTTGGTGAAATCCGCGCTGCGGGCGCCGGTCACTTGCCTCGTCTCGCTTGTCACGTCAGGAAGCGATTCGCGCGTCCACAGTTCGAGTGGCACGGGCTCCCGGTCGATTCCCGGACGAAAGCGCAACACCTCAAAACCTCGGCAGAAGACCAGCGTCGATCCGTCCGCCGATAGATCGGGCGCGATCACGCCCTCGCCCTCATGGGTGGTCACTGCAAGCGGCGCGGCAGCGTCCTTTTGCAGCCACAGATTGGCGGTGCCGCTTTGGTTGGAGACGAAGTAAAAACCACTGCCATCGGGCAGCCACATTGGAGAACGCGCTTCGGACTCCCCGGCGACCTTGCATTGGAAGGCGCGGGTCTTGATGTGATAGAGCCAGATCTGCGAGGCGTTGGAACCTCGGTATGCCTTGCGTTCGGCTGACTCGCCGCCGCGGCAGAAGAGCACCCGGGAACCATCAGGCGACCACGCGGCGGAAGCGGCCGTGGCATCGAACAACCGGCGCTCGCAATGATCACCCGTTAGATCGACCACCAGCAGCCGCTTGGCCTGGTATCCGGAGCGCTCGCGGATTCCACTGACCAGCGCGCGGGTGCCATCCGGCGAGAGGCATTCGAGTTCGTTGCCTTCCGTATGATGGGTGTGCCGGACGGCCTCGCCTCCGGTTAGATCGATAGAAAAAACCTGGCTCGAGCCACTCCGCTCCGAGGCAAAGACGATGCGTTTGCCATCCGGGCTGAAACGCGGGCGGAAGTCGCGGGCAGGATGCCGGAACACGCGTCTCGCTTCGCCGCCATGGCTCGGGGCCGTCCAGAGATCGTCGATCCATTCGAAAACCATGGATTTCCCATCCGGGGAAAGCGCCGGGGCGGAGACCAGATGCAGCGGCACCGCATCCTCCGGGCAGTCCGCAAACCCGCTGCCGGTGGCGACCGGCAGCGCCATCAGGAAGCATGCGAAAATCCGCGAATGCATGAATGGGAAACAAGCGGGAGGGGACGGCTTGGGCAAGGGGAAATCCGGTAGAATGAGAATCGAGAATCGAGATGCGGAGGTTCGCGGTGAGCTGCGCTGAGTGGATTTCGGATTTCGTGAATGAGTGCAACCGCACGAATTCAACCTGCTCCCGCAGCAATCCGTTGCAATCCAGCGTCCCCTCTGCGACCTCCGCGACCTCCGCGCCTCAGCGTTTCGCTCAGCAATCCCATTTGAGGTGTCGGCTTGGGGCATCCTGGAACGCCAGTGCTTGCCAGTCTCGTGCGGAGAATTAGTCTCGGCGCGTGAACGATTCGTTTCCAGTTTCGCCGCCTCGCGCATGGGTGGAAGTCGATCTTGCTGCGTTGAGGAAAAACCTCAAAGTGGCCCGTGCGGCCTGTGGCGGAGAGGTGATGGCGGTGGTCAAGGCCGGAGCCTACGGACACGGGCTGGAGGCAGTGGCCAAGGCTTTGGCCGCGGAAGACATCGTGTTTTTGGGGGTCGCTAATGTGGCGGAGGCCCGCCGGATCCGCCATGCGGGAGTGGCAACCCGGATCTATTTGTTAGGACCCACATGGGCTGGCGAGCGCGAGGAAATCGTCGCCCGGGACTGGACGCCTTGCCTTTCCTCACTGGCAGAAGCGGAACATTTCAACCGCCTGGCCCGCGCCGCCGGCATGCGGCTCAAAGTGCATATCGCGGTGGATACCGGCATGGGACGCGGCGGATTCCTGCAGGACCAACTGCCCGGGCTCATGGCGGCGCTGGAGCCCCTGGCGCATCTCGAAATCGAGGGGATCGGTTCGCATTTGCCCTCGGCGGATGAAGACGAGGCATTCACCCGCACCCAGATCGCCCGCTACCTCGCGATTCTCGACCAACTCGGCGGACCCGCCCGCTTCAAGTGGCGGCACTTGCTCAACAGCGCGGGCTTGCTCGGATACGACCGCACGGCGTGCAATCTCGCCCGGCCGGGGCTGATGCTTTACGGGGTTTCACCGCTGCCCCACTTTCAGGACCAACTCGCCACCGTCATGACCCTGAAATCCCGCGTGACACTCGTGCGCACGCTGCCCGCCGGCCACGGGGTGTCCTACGGCCGACAGTTCGTCACCACCCGCCCGACGCGCGTGGCCACCATCGGGATCGGTTATGGCGACGGCTATCCGCGGCATGTTTCCGGGCAAGGCGCCGAAGTCTGCGTGCACGGGTGCCATTGTCCGATCCTCGGGCGTGTCACCATGGACCAGATCATGGTCGATGTGACCGCAGCCGGCGACGTGATCGAAGGCGACGAAGTGGAAATGTTCGGCCCTCACATTCCGGTGGCCGTGATCGCGGAAAAGGCCGGCACCATTGTCTGGGAGATCTTCACCGGCATCACGCCGCGGGTGGTGAGGTGTTATCTGGGAGACCGGGGATAACACGTTTCGCCGCGCCTTGCCTTCGTGTCATGCACCCGGCCCACAAGGCCATTCCTACGCCCCTAGATGCACCGCAAGCCAGGCATCCATCGCATCGATGATTTTCAGATAGCTGGTTTCATCGAACGAATGCCCCGCCCCTTCGATCTCCAGCCATTGTTTCTCACCACGCGCCGCGGCATAAGCGTCATGACCGTCCTGAACAGGCACCACGTCATCCTCGGAACCATGAACCAGCAGCCACGGTTGGGTCACCGATGCCGCCGCCTGCAGGACCTCGCCGATCGATTTCATATCCGCCACAAAGCCTGCGGAAAGCGGCGTGGTTTCATCTTCCCACATGCAACCCACGCCAGGCACCACATCGCCGAATTCCCGCTCCACAAAATCCGCGGTCCGCGCCATCCCGGCCAACGAAATCAGCGCGCGGATCCGCCGCTCGTTGGCCGCCGTCAAAACGCCCACCGCCGCCCCCATGCTGTGACCCGCGTAGGCCACTCGCACGCAGTTCGGCACCACCCCGAGCACGGCTTGCAGGTCGGCGGTTTCCTTGGTGATGGTACACTCCTCGAAGCGCCCGTCGGATTCGCCATTGCCCGCGAACGAAATCCGCAGGCACGGCCATCCCCGCGCGGACAATCCCTCCGCCAGCGCCACCATCAGGGGACGATCCTTGTTCCCCGTCACCCCGTGGCCGAAAATCACCAACGCTTCACGGTTGGTGCCAGGATGAAACGACAGGTCAATCCGCTCGCCGGACGGGTTTTTAATCACACTGGAGGTCATGGATTCTCAAAGGTTGGGGTGTCCGGCACGGGCGGGGAACGTCAGCTCGGCGATGCCTGACTTGTCCAAACCGCCGAGGCCAAGTTCGATCATCTTGCGATATTGGATTTCGGCCGCACGGGACAAGGGCACCGAAACCCCGGCCTGTCCCGCCAAGGTATTGGCAATGCCACTGTCCTTCGCCGCGTGCGCTGCGGAGAAATAACAATCGTGCTCGCGGGTGATCATGTCGTCACCATCGGTTTCCAATACGCGCGAATTCGCACCCGTCTGCGAGAAAATCTCTTTCAATACCTGGAGATCCACCCCCAGCGCCGCACCGAGCCCCAGCCCCTCCGCGAGTCCTGCGGTGTTGATGTTCATCACCATGTTCACCAGCGCCTTGATCTTGGCCGCATGGCCGGCCGGGCCAACATAACGCAATGAACTGGAAAGGTCCGAAAGCAACGGTTTCATCCGTTCGAACACCGCCGCCTCGCCCCCCACCATCAGATACAGCGTGCCTTGCCGCGCCTGGGTGATGCTCGATGCCATGCTCGCGGCAAGCGTCGATGCCCCGGCCCGCGCCGCCGCCTCGGCCGCCGCCTCATGCGCCTCCGGGCTCACCGTCGCGCAATTGATGAATGTCCGCCCGGCAGCTCCTTCGAGCAGGGCTCCGCCGTCCGCAAAAATTCCCTGCATCGAGTCGTCATCCGTCACTACCGTGAAGACGACCCCACAGGCCGCCGTCACTTCTGACAGGGTTTTCGCATGCAAACAACCCAGCTCCAGCGCCAGCGACGCCGCGGACGCCTCATGCGCGTCATACACCGCTCCGATCCGGTATCCCAGATCTGCCAGCCGCCGAGCCATGTTCGCGCCCATTCTCCCAACCCCTACAAAGCCTATGATTGAATTCTTCACTTGGCCAGATTAAGAATCTCCCGCGCGTCCCGGCAATAGAAAGTTTTACGAAAAATTCCGCCCTCCGCCTGGCGCTATTTTGCCCGCAAACGGACAGGTTCTGCCAGAGTTTCCGCACTCATGCGGCCCGCTGTCGGGTGCAGCCGGTGCGTGGGATGGGTGGGTGCGATTCATGTGCCGGACGCCCCGGAGCTTGACGTGGCCCGCTCCCACAGTCCAGGTTTTGCAGTCCACCAACCCCATTCCATCCATGAAACCAATCCCCTGCCTTGCGCTCCTCGTCGCCTCCCTCTTCTGCTCCGCGTTTGCCGAAGAGCCCGCGAAAAAAAATGTCCTGCTGCTTGCCGGACGTCCATCCCACGGGCCCGGCCAACACGAACACAACGCTGGCGTGCTACTGCTCAAGAAGTGCCTCGATGCCAGCGGCCTACCGATCACCAGCACCGCCCACCTCAGCGCCGCATGGCCGAGCTCCGAGGAACTCGGAAAGGCCGACAGCATCCTGTTCTATTGCGACGGCGGTGGCGGTCATTGCATGCTCACCGCCGATCACCTCACCCAGATCGATAAGGAAATGAAACGAGGCGCCGGCTTGGTCTGCCTGCATTACGGCGTCGAATTCCCGGCGGACAAGGGCGGCCCCCAGGCGCTCGACTGGATGGGCGGGTTTTTCGAAGCCAATTGGAGCGTCAACCCGCATTGGGTGGCCGATTTCAAGGAATTGCCCAAGCACCCGGTCAGTCAGGGCGTCAAACCGTTTTCCACCAACGACGAATGGTATTTCCACATGCGCTTCGCCGGTGAGGCCAAAGGCAAGCTCACTCACCTGCTCGCCGCCATCGCCCCTGATAGCACGATGTCCCGCAATAACGGCCCGCACTCGGGCAACCCCACGGTGCGCGCGGAAGTCGCCGCGAAAAAACCGCAGACCACGGCCTGGGCCTTCGAGCGCAAAGACGGCGGCCGCGGCTTCGGTTTCACCGGCGGCCATTTCCACAAGGGCTGGGGCAATGACGATCAACGCAAGCTCGTGCTCAACGCCATCCTCTGGACCGCCAAGGCGGAGGTGCCCGCCGAGGGAGTTCCCTCGACCGTCACCCCCGCGGATTTGGAGGCGAATCTCGATCGAAAATAACCGCCTCGATCGAGGGAAAGCCACCCTCCCCGCAGCCGCCTACCTCCATCCATCAGGCCTAACCCACCTGACTGTCCCACTGCGCGAACCTACAACCGCTGAAACCGACCTCCAAGTCGTCCGCAATCGCCATTCCCCTCCACCACGGTTTTCGGAATCCCCCCCCGACACGACCAAGGGCGGCAGCGTCCCGAACCGCCCTCCGCCAACCGCCAACCGCCAACCGCCAACCGCCAACTGCCCTCCGCTCTCCGCTCTCCGCTCTCCGCTCTCCGCTCTCCGCTCTCCGCTCTCCAACGTCCAAGGGACTCACCACGCCAAGGCCATTCACACCCGTCGCCACATGCAGGTAGATTTCAGTCGTGCTGATATCCTCATGCCCCAGCAGATCCTGGATCGTTCGCAGATCCGTCCCGTTCTCCAGC